>NZ_BDFE01000016.1 GCF_001748225.1 Desulfoplanes formicivorans | reverse complement strand
ATTTGAGATCCTTGTTTTTTGTTTTCTATTGTGTGGCAACAACAGAAATACTAAATTACAAGGATCTCTTCAAGTAAAAATTCAATCATTTCAGCACGTTTATTTTGCTTTGAAAAGCAAGAGCAACCCCGAAAGTCGAGGAATGATCATGAAAAAACCATCCATAGGTCTCAGCCTGGAAGGGCTGCCGTTCATCGGGCTTACCGCCCTGCTCGTTCTGGTCTTTGCCCTGCTTGAGTGGGCCATTCCGGCATTGCTGGCCTTTGTTCTGCTTTTTTGGGTCGTGAACTTTTTCCGGGATCCCGAACGGGTCATTCCCCAGGAACAGGGCGTGGCCGTTTCCCCGGCCGACGGCAAGGTGGTCAAGATCGAAACCATGCGCGATCCGTTGACCGGCGAGGATCGAACTGCTATCTGCGTGTTCATGAACGTGTTCAATGTTCATGTGAACAGGGCGCCGGTGAGCGGTACGGTGGAAGCCATTCGCTATTATCCGGGCAAGTTTTTCAACGCTTCCCTGGACAAGGCCTCTTCGGACAACGAGCGCAACGCCGTCAGAATCAAGGACAAGGACGGCAATGGGTGGACCGTGGTCCAGATAGCCGGTCTCATTGCCCGCAGGATCATCTGCTGGACGGAACCCGGGGACAACCTTGCCCGGGGAGATCGGTTCGGCCTGATCAAGTTCGGGTCCAGGCTTGACCTTTACCTGCCGGGTGGCTATGTGCCGTGTGTACGTATTGGCGACACCGTACTTGCCGGGCAGACCATTCTGGCCTCCAAAGAGCACGAATAGTCGCTGCACCCAGAGAACCACCACAAGCGGACATACATCATGCCCCATCAAAAACCCATGTACAAGGGATTTTATATCCTGCCCAATCTCATGACAACGGCCAGCCTGTTCACGGCCTTTCTTGGGATATTGTGGGCCATTGACGGGCAGATCGAAAAGTGCGCTTTGGCGATTCTGTTCAGTTGTCTGTTTGACGGTCTGGACGGCAAGGTTGCCCGTTTGACCAATTCCGCCTCGGATTTCGGGGTCCAGTTTGATTCCCTGGCCGACTTGGTGGCTTTTGGGGTAAGCCCGGCAGTCATGATCTATCTCTGGCATACCCACGCATACGGTCGTTTGGGTATTGTGTCCTCGTTCATGCTCATTGTGTGCGGCGCCCTTCGTCTGGCCCGATTCAATGTACAGGTGGACGTGGTTTCCAAAAAGTTCTTTGTGGGGCTGCCCATTCCGGCTTCTGCCTGCACGTTGGCCTGCCTGGTCCTTTTTGCTCCCTATCTGCCCGAAAGTCTGGCCACTTCAATCCTGCCCGCCTTTTGCGTCGGTTTGGCCATTGTCCTGTCGTTGCTCATGGTCAGCAATGTCCGGTATGCATCCTTCAAGGATTTCGAGGTGGTCAAGGCCCACCGTTTCAGTGCCACGGTCACCGTGATCATGCTCTTCATCCTGGTTGCTTCGGAACCGAAGTTGCTCGGATTCATCTTTTTTATCGGCTATATTCTTTCCGGCCCCATTTATTCCTACATTATTCTACCCCTACTACGGTCCTATAAACTACGGAGACCGTCCGCCAGGCTATCATAGCAAGCTCAACACATCTGTATCACCAACATAGTTGGAGCGAGACGAGTCGGAATCATTCCTTCTCGTCTTTTTTTTTGAGCATGCGGGCGGTCGGCATCCGGGGGCGTCATCAGGTACGGGGTACCTGGCTCGTCCTTGTCACATCCCAACGATCTTCTTCGCATGCCTCTATCCTCAATCCAAGCTGGAGGAACCCATGGAAGAGAACATTTTCATTTTCGACACCACATTGCGCGACGGGGAGCAGTCTCCCGGTGCCACCATGAACCTGCGTGAAAAAATTCGCCTGGCCCGGCAACTGGAACAGCTCGGCGTGGATACCATTGAGGCCGGGTTTCCAGCAGCCAGCCCCGGGGATTTCGAATCGGTCAGGGCCATTGCCAACGAGCTTCGGGAATGCCAGGTGGCCGGGCTGTGCCGGGCCATCAAGTCTGATATCGACAGGGCCTGGGAAGCCATCAAGGATGCTGCTGATCCCCGTATCCACACCTTCATCGCCACCTCAGACATCCACATGCGGTACAAGCTGCGCAAGGACAAGGAGCAGGTTCTGGAAATGGCCAGAGAGGCGGTCACCCATGCCGCGTCCCTGACATCCAATGTGGAATTTTCGGCTGAAGACGCTTCCCGGTCCGATCCGGAATTTCTGGCCCGCATCGTGGAACTGGCCATCTCCTGCGGCGCCCGGGTCATCAATATCCCGGATACCGTGGGGTATGCCCAGCCGGACGAATTCGGCGACCTCATTGCCTATCTTCTGCAGCAGGTACCCAATAGTGACCAGGCCGTTTTCAGTGTCCATTGTCATAATGATCTCGGTCTGGCCGTGGCCAATACCGTGGCCGCCATCAAAGCCGGAGCAAGACAGGCCGAGGTGACCCTGTGCGGGATTGGCGAACGGGCCGGCAATGCGGCCCTGGAAGAATTGGTCATGGCCCTGGATGTCCGTTCGGACGTCTACAAGCTGACCAACCATATCAGAAAGGAGCAGCTCTATCCTTCCTGCAGACTCCTTTCCATGATCATCGGCCAGCCCATTCCGCCCAACAAGTCCATTATTGGCGATAATGCCTTTGCCCATGAATCCGGTATTCATCAGGACGGGGTGCTCAAGAATCGTCAGACCTACGAGATCATGGCACCCGAGCATGTGGGTCGGACCACCACGGACATGGTTCTGGGCAAGCATTCGGGGCGTCACGCCCTGAAGGAACGGTTGGAAGGGCTGGGATACCGGCTTTCCGAAGAACATGTGGACATTGTTTTTGGGGCGTTCAAAAAACTGGCTGATCGCAAAAAGGAAGTGTTTATTGAGGATATCGAAGCCGTTGTCCTGGAGGAGATCTTCAGGTTGCCGGACAAGTACAGGCTGATCTACCTGAGCGCCATGTCCGGGAACATGGCCATTCCCACGGCCGTCATCAAGATGGAGGTGGACGGCAAGGAAAAACAGCTGGCCGGATTCGGGGAAGGCCCCATTGACTCGGTGTTCAACACCATTTCCCAGCTTGTGGGCAAGCAGCCCGACCTGCTCAGGTACAGTGTCAACGCCATTACCGGTGGTTCCGACGCCCTGGGCGAGGTCACGGTGAAGCTGGGTGAAGGGGGCAAGACATCCGTTGGCAGGGCATCGGACCCCGATGTCATCATTGCCAGCGCCAAAGCATATATTAATGCACTCAATCGATTGGCAAAAAAGGAAGAAGAGGAGATCATATGCACCAGACCCTAGCGGAAAAAATTCTTCAGACCCATTGCCGTGAACAGATTACCGGACCGGGACAGATTGTGAAATGCAACATTTCCCTGGCCCTGGCCAATGATATCACGGCTCCCCTGGCCATCAAATCCCTCAAGGCCATGGAGGTGGATGCGGTGTTTGATCCATCCAGGGTGGCCCTGGTCTGCGATCATTTCACCCCCAACAAGGACATTGCCTCGGCCGAACAGGTCAAGCTCGTCCGGGAATTTGCCCGTGCCCAGGGTATTGTCCATTACTACGAAGGCGGTGAGGTAGGCGTGGAACACGCCCTGCTTCCGGAGCTGGGCATTGTCGGTCCCGGGGACATTGTTGTGGGTGCCGACAGCCACACCTGCACCTATGGCGGGTTGGGCGCGTTTGCCACGGGTCTGGGAAGCACGGATGTGGCAGCAGCCATGGCCTTGGGAGAGACCTGGTTCAAAGTACCCGAGACTATCCGGGTTGAGATCAGCGGGCATATGGATCCCTATGTGACCGGAAAGGACCTGATTTTGAATCTGATCGGCAGAATCGGGGTGTCCGGCGCCCTGTACAAGGCCCTTGAATTTGGCGGACCCGTGATCCGGGACATGGACGTGGAAGCCCGCATGACCATGGCCAACATGGCCATTGAGGCCGGGGGCAAGGTGGGACTCTTTCCTGTGGACGAAACCACCCTGGTCTATGCCCGGGATCATGGGCGTTCAGGGGATGTGCTTCTTGCTCCGGACCCGGATGCTTCCTATGCCCGGGTGATGCACATGGACGTGACCGGCATGGAACCGCAGATCGCCTGTCCCCACCTGCCGGACAATGTCAAACCGGTCAGCCAAGTAAAGGACGTTCGGGTGGATCAGGTAGTTCTCGGTTCGTGCACCAACGGTCGCATCTCGGATCTGCGCCGGGCTGCCAAGCTCATCAAAGGCAAAAAGGTGGCCAAGGGAGTCCGTTTCGTGGTCCTGCCGGCAACACCCGGTATCTACAAACAGGCTCTCAAAGAGGGACTCATCGAGACCTTCATGGACGCCGGTGCCATTGTGGGTCCTCCCACCTGCGGCCCCTGTCTGGGCGGTCATATGGGCATCCTGGCCGGCGGCGAAAAATGCCTGGCCACCACCAACCGGAATTTCAGGGGCCGCATGGGCAGCCTCGACGCCGAGGTCTATCTGGCCGGGCCCGATGTTGCCGCGGCCACGGCGGTTGCGGGTGAAATCGTCCATCCGGAGACAATATAAAAGCTGTTTTAGGTTTTAGGATTTATGTTTTAGGGAACGATGCAGGACCGTTACAAATTCGTAGAGGATGCCTGGGAGACGGGAGGCAGGGAGAGGGGAGACGGGAAAAAACGTCATCCCGGACTTGATCCGGGATCTTCATGGGTGAGGTTACTTCCTGGGTTTTTTGCATTCCCCTCGTGTCCTCCAAGATCCCATACTCCGGTCGCGAAGTGCCTGTTTTGCCCATACATCGACAGCCCGCAGCGAAGCAACCTAAAACCTAAAACATAAAACCGTATTCAACCAAGGAGAAACAATGCATTTTTCCGGACAGGTACATAAGGTCGGCGACCATATTGATACGGACGCCATTATTCCAGCCAGATTCCTGGTCACTTCAGACGTCAGGGAACTTGGTGCTTCCTGCATGGAGGGGCTTGCTCCCGGCTGGGTAGATCGGGTCAAAGAGGGGGACATCCTTGTTGCCGGCAAAAACTTTGGTTGCGGATCATCCAGGGAACACGCTCCCTTGGCCATTCTCGGTGCGGGTATGCCTGTGGTTGTTGCCCACAGCTTTGCGAGGATTTTCTATCGCAACGGTTTCAATATGGGGCTGCTGCTCCTCGAAGTCGGTGATCAGATAGAGGGAATCAACGATGGGGATGAGCTGGATATCCAGGTTGAGGAAGGGGTTATCACAAACGTGACCCAGAAAACGACAATCAGGTTTCAGCCCATTCCTGCATTCATGCAGGAGCTTCTCCAGGGGGGCGGGCTCATTGAATATGTGAAACGGCAGAAGTCAGCGTGATGCAAACGGCTGTTTTCCGGCGACAATGCATATATGCCCATGCCGGGATGGTCACTGGCAGACAACAGGAAGTCTGAAAGAGCGTCGGGTCAGACTGTGGTGTCTGCCCCGGTGGCGGATTGCCGCATCCTTTATCACAGGTGATCATCCTCCTGCACCATACATCTATCATCCATTTCTTTTCGAGGTTCCTCATGCAAAAAACCATTTGTCTTCTTCCCGGAGACGGGATCGGTCCGGAGATCATTGCCCAGGCCGTGAAAGTGCTTGCGGCCGTGAATGAACGGTTCGGCCACTGCCTGACCACCGAGACCGCGCTTATTGGGGGAGCGGCCATTGATGCCCAGGGCGTTCCCCTTCCCGATCAGACCGTGGAGGCGTGCCAGCGGTGCGACGCGGTTTTGCTTGGTGCGGTGGGTGGTCCCAAGTGGGACGCCATTGAGCGGGACATCCGTCCGGAACGGGGGCTTCTGGCCATTCGCAAAAAGCTGGGACTGTTTGCCAACCTGCGTCCGGCCATGCTCTTTCCCGAGCTTGCCCATGCCTCCTTTCTCCGTCCCGACATCGTGGCCAGGGGAATCGACATCATGGTTATCCGGGAGCTCACAGGCGGGATCTATTTTGGCGAACCCAAGGGATTTGAAACCCGGGCCGGTGAGCAGGCTGCCCTGAACACCATGGTCTACAAACGCTCTGAAGTGGAACGCATCGCCCGGATCGGGTTCGAAACGGCCATGAAGCGGAGCAAGCGTTTGTGCAACGTGGACAAGGCCAATGTGCTTGAAGTTTCCCAACTCTGGCGGGAAACCGTGATCCGGGTTGCGGCCGACTATCCCCAGGTGGAACTGACCCATATGTACGTGGACAATGCGGCCATGCAGCTGGTGCGCGATCCTTCCCAGTTCGATGTCATTGTCACGGGCAATCTGTTCGGAGACATTCTTTCCGACGAGGCCGCCATGCTCACCGGATCCATCGGGATGCTCCCTTCGGCTTCCCTGGGCTCAACAGGTCCCTGTTTGTACGAACCCATTCATGGTTCGGCCCCGGACATTGCCGGGCAGGACAAGGCCAATCCTCTGGCGACCATCCTCTCCCTGGCCATGATGTTCCGTTATTCCCTTGACCTTCACAAGGAAGCCCTGGCTGTGGAAACCGCTGTGCGCCATGTCCTTGAAGCCGGATACCGTACCGGTGACATCATGGAAGAAGGAAAAATGCTGGTCGGTGGTTCCAGAATGGGTGATCTTGTGGCGCAAAAGATAGGGGAAACGTCCTGATCAAGGGGATATGGAACAGCCTGGCACCACTCTTGGGGCAGAATGGATGCACCATTTCGAGCTTGATTTGAGATGACGAGCTTTGTACCCATGGGGGAATCGGTTGGCCTATGGGTGTCCCTTTTCCTTTATTCGAAGTCTGGTCATGAAACGAATCCTTGTTCATACGTTTATTTGTCTGCACCTTCTGTCCCTTTCCTCCTGCTCCACACGGGAGATCATTTCCGTGACCACGGCAACCGTCTCGGGTGATGTCACGGCAGTGGGGCGATTGGCAGCGCGCAAGGGGGTCTACTATGTTTCCCACCCCCAGGTGGTGGCCAGTCGATTGAAGGCCTTTGCCGACATGCTTGACCGGTTTCGCAAGGCGGTTGCCCCCCAGTGGGGCAAAAAGGAGACCCGGGAGCCCTCACCCAAAACGTATGTAAAGTACACCCAGAACTATCAATCCCGAGCCCGTGTTGATTTTGACAAGGGCATCGTCATTGTTGAAACCCTGGACGCCACTCAGCCTTCAGCCAGCCTGCAGGAAGCCATTGTCACCGTATTGCTGACCCCCAACGACCCCAGAGGGGTTGATCTCTACTCGGCCAAATCCGTGGTTCTGGGCGAGACCCCGTTTTTGTACGGAGAGATTCTGGACAGGGATGGCCAACCCATACGCTGGCAGTGGCGGGCCAATCGTTTCGCCAACATCCTGGTCCGGGAGGCCATGCAGTCCAAGACCATCAGGGTTGATGGGCGGAACAAGACGGTCCATTATGTGACCATCCCCATGGTCAAGGATCATCTCATGGTCCGTGCCCGCAAGTTCAAGCCGTATGTTCTGGATTGTGCCCGGGCCTACAAGGTAAGTCCCAACCTGATTTACGCCATCATGAAGACCGAGAGCGACTTCAACCCGTATGCCGTCAGCCATGTCCCGGCATACGGGTTGATGCAGATTGTTCCTGCAACCGCAGGCCAGGATGTGTCGGGATTTCTCGGAGACAAGCAGGGGGTCCCTTCCCGGGATTTTTTGTTTGTTCCTGCCAACAACATCCGGTACGGGGCCGCTTATCTGCATATTCTGAATTACAAATATCTGGCCAAGATCAAGGATCCCGTGTCCCGGGAATACTGCGTTATTGCAGCGTACAATGGCGGGGCCGGTTCCGTGCTCAAGACCTTTTCCAGCAACCGCGACCAGGCACCGAACAAGATCAATGGCATGCATCCGGGTGATGTGTACAAAACCCTGGTGGCCAAACATCCGGCCCGGGAAACCCGACGGTATGTGCAAAAGGTGGTTCTGGCCAAAAAGGAATTCGTCAATCTTTGATACGCTTTGAGCCGGCAGGCTTGAAAGACAAACGCAGGCGTGGAGCAAGGACTGGACAGGGAAAAAGGCAGCGGCACCATCCGGGCTTCCTGCAACCTGTGGCCTGGCACCTAACGATCAAAAGGGATCATAAACATCCTCTTGTCCATGAATCAAACACAGTCACAGTCCCTGTCCGGATATTGGAATGGAGTCCGGTATGCCGGAGAGGATCTTGAAAATCTGCCTTCCGAGACCAAGAATATCCTGCATGCCCTTTGCGAGATGAGCAGAGGCGTACCCGGAGCCAGGATAACCTGTGTGGCCGGGTGGAAGGGGTTTTTCATCCTGGGGTCGGGAGCCGATCCCGTGGATATGGCCCGGGCGTATGCCTGCAGGATTCAGGAGACATCCTGCGGCAAATGTCTGCCGTGTCGAACGGGAACGCGGATCATTGCCGATCTGCTGACGCATATGTGCGATGGTCACGGTCGTGAGCAGGATATACATACTCTTGAGAGGATGATCGAGGTCGTTCGGGCCGGGTCCATGTGCGAGATGGGGCATCAGGCTATTGTCACGGTCAAGGAGCTCATGGATCAGTTCCGGGATCAGTTCCTGGATGCGGTTCAACGGCCGACACGCAGACCACGGGGCACGTACGATTTCAAGGTCACTGCCCCGTGCATTGAGGCCTGTCCCGTACATCTGGATGTCCCCAGGTACATCGAATTGATCAGTGCCGGTCGGTATGCCCAGGCCCTGGCTGTGATTCGTGAGCACAATCCCCTGCCTGCGGTGTGCGGCCGGGTTTGCGTGCGCTTCTGCGAACAGGCCTGCCGGCGGGGCATGCTGGATAATCCCGTGGACATCAAGCACCTCAAGCAGTTTGTTTCCGATGTGGAGCTCCAGGCGGCCGTACGTGCCCAAACATCCCCCTGCCACATCTCGTCCAGTGCCCATCACGTGGCCATTGTGGGTTCCGGTCCTGCCGGAATCATGGCCGCGTATATTCTGCTCCAGCGCGGTCACAAAGTCACCGTGCTGGAGGCCATGGAGGAACCCGGGGGCATGGCGGCCCTTGGCATTCCCGATTACAGACTCCCCCGCAGTATTCTTCGCCAGGAAATTCGGGTCATTGAGAACATGGGAGCCACGATCCGGTATTCCACGGTCCTTGGCCGGGATGTGGGGCTGCAGGAGTTGCAGGAAACCTTTGACGCTGTTTTTCTGGCCATTGGTACCCAAAAAGGGCGCCCCATGGGTATTCCCGGGGAAGAGGAGCATCCCCCGGGCTATATGCTCGGGGTGGATTTTCTTCGCCAGGTCAATCTGGACAGACCCGTGCGCCGGGGAACCCGGGCGCTGGTAGTGGGTGGGGGAAACGTGGCCATGGACTGTTCCCGTTCCGCCCTGCGGCTCGGGTTTGATGAGGTTCATCTTGTGTACAGGCGGGACCGGGCGGCCATGCCTGCAGACAAGGTGGAGATCCACGAGGCCGAGGAAGAAGGGGTGAGCTTCCATTTCCAGGTCAATCCGGTGCGTATTCTGTGTGATGCCAACGGAGTGATCGGGGTGGAATGTGTGCGCATGCAGCCGGGCTCTCCTGATGCCCGGGGCAGGCGCAGACCCGAGCCCATAGCGGGCTCGGAATTTGTCATCTCCTGCGACATGGTCATTCCGGCCATTGGCCAGAGTATGGATCTTTCCTGGCTGGAGCAGGGATCTTCTTTGGAAACAACCTCCTGGAAAACCATTCAGGTGGATCCCAAGACCATGGAAACCAGTATTTTCGGGATCTTTGCCGGTGGCGACTGTACCTCGGGACCAGCCACCCTGGTGGAGGCCCTGGCCGCTGGAGAGCGGGCCGCGCGGGCCATTGACCAGTATCTTCGCAACATCCCCCATGCCATGGAAAGGGATGAACAATTTCGTTTTGTCTATGACCTTCTGGCTCGACTGGACAAGGACGTTATCGATCGTCCTCCCCGGGGATTCGACAGAATGAAAATGCGGGAACGTAGCGTTTCCGAAAGGATCAGGGATTTTGCCCAGGTGGAAGAGGCCATTTGTCCTGGAGACGCTCTGCTTGAGGCCGACAGATGTTTGCGATGTTACCGCATCGTGATGATCGGTTGGGAAGATCCTTGCGGTCGGGGCTGAACCTGCTGAGGCAAGGCATGTTGTGTCCCAAGGACCTTGTGATTTTTTTTGTTATCATCTGGAAAACACGTGATATTTCCTGTCCTTTTGTTTTCTTGAAACGGTACCGCCACCGGTCTTGATGCGTGGACCGTGGACCGATTGGTATGGCCATGCAGGAGAAAAGAACGACCCCATGACAACGTCTATTTCCATCATCCTGAACAATATTCCCTGCGAGGGGCATGCCGGGCAGACCATTTTGGAGGTGGCCCGGGCAAACGGAATCCGTATTCCGACCCTCTGTCACCACGAGCGGTTGAAACCCATTGGATCATGCCGGTTGTGCATGGTGGAGGTGGAGGGGAGCGGATCCCCTGTTGCCGCATGCACCACCCCTGCCCGGTCGGGTATGATCGTTCGGACCCATACCCCGGCATTGGAAAAACTCCGTCGGGACACCTTGCTTTTGCTTCTTGTGGATCATCGTCTGGACTGCGATTCCTGTGAGCTGGACGGGGCGTGTCGTGTTCAGGAATTGGCCCGGTGTTACGGGATTACCCAGGCGGAAATCGATCAACTGGGGTTTTGTCCCGTACCCAGGGGACCGGTCACCTACGGGGCGACCCCCCTGATCACCTACCATCCGGATCGGTGCATACGATGCGGCCGGTGTGTGAAGGCCTGCGAGGAAATCAGCGAGCAGGCCGTACTGTCCTTTGCGGGCAGGGGGGCGGCAACCACCATCGCACCCATGGAGCAAGACGGAAAATTTTCCGGCGAGTGTTTGTCCTGCGGGGAATGCATGGCCGTGTGTCCGGTCAACGCCCTCACCGAGACCCATGTTGTCGAGGCCCTGCCTGACGGAGCACGGGTGAAAAAGATCAGAACCATCTGTCCCTATTGCGGGTGCGGGTGTACCATGGATCTCCGGATACATGCGGACCATGTGCTGGGGGCTGCGTCCTGCCGGGGCGGGGTCAATGATGGTTCTCTGTGCGCCAAGGGACGGTTTGGCCTCGAGTTCATCCATTCTCCCGAACGAATTACCGCCCCCCTGGTCCGGGAAAACGGTACCCTGCATGAGGTTTCGTGGGAAAAGGCCCTGGAATTCACGGCCCTCCGGTTGCACGAAACCGTGCGCCATCATGGGCCCGACAGAGTGGCGGGTCTGAGTTCGGCCCGATGCACCAATGAGGAAAACTATCTGTTCCAGAAATTGTTCCGGGCGGTTCTCGGTACAAATAACGTGGATCATTGTGCCAGGCTCTGACACTCTCCCACGGTGGCCGGGCTGGCCGCAGCATTGGGAAGTGGAGCCATGACCAATTCCATGGACGAATTGGAGGAAACCGACTGCATTCTTGTTGCCGGGAGCAATACAACAACCACCCATCCCCTGATTGCGGCCAAAATCCGCAGGGCTGTTGAACGCAAGGGTGCCAAACTCATTGTGGTTGATCCCCGCAAGGTTGAATTGGTCCGATTTGCCCATGGGTGGCTGCGTCCCCGGCCGGGCACGGATGTGGCGTGGATCAACGGAATGCTTCATTTCATTTTCAGCGAGGGATTGTGGGACCCGTCCTTTGTGCACGAGCATTGCGTGGGGCTGGAACAGCTGCGGGAAACCGTTCGGGCCTATTCCCCGGATAAGGTGGAACAGCTGACCGGTATCCCGGCAGACGATCTGGTCAGGGCAGCCCTTGTGTATGCCCGATCACCCAGGGCCATGATTCTGTATACCATGGGTATCACCCAGCACGAATACGGCACGGACAATGTCAAGAGTCTGGCCAATCTCGGTCTGGCCTGCGGTCAGGTGGGCAGACCCGGAACCGGGATCAACCCCTTGCGCGGGCAGAACAATGTCCAGGGGGCCTGCGACATGGGGGCGTTGCCCAATGTTTTGCCCGGGTATGTGCCGGTCGGGTCTGATGCGGTCCAGGCCCGGTTTGGTGATGTCTGGGGAGTGGGAGCATCATTGCCTGGTCATCCCGGCCTGCCCGCAACCAGGATGTTTACGGCGGCCCGTTCAGGTGATGTGAAAGCCATGTATATCATGGGGGAAAATCCCGTCTTGAGCGAAGCCGATGGTAACCATGTGCTCAAGGGATTGGAGCAACTTGATTTTCTCGTGGTTCAGGACCTTTTTCTTACGGAAACAGCCCGCCATGCCCATGTGGTCCTGCCGGGGGTCAGCTTTGCGGAAAAAAACGGGACCTTCACCAACACCGAACGCAGGGTTCAGCGGGTGCGCAGAGGCATTTCACCCAGAAACGGGTTCCAATCGGAGTGGAAGATCATTGCCCAATTGGCCGAAAACATTTTGCGGCACAGGGGAAACACAGGACAATTGCGTGCCTGGAGCCATGATTCGGCATGGGACGTTTTTGAAGAAATCCGGCAAACCGTACCGGCCTACGCTGGAATCAGCTATGGACGTTTGGAAGAGGAGGGCGGCTTGCAGTGGCCATGCCCTGATGTGGAACATCCCGGAACGCGGTTTCTTTACGCTCGGGGATTTTCCCGAGGCAAGGCCAGGATGTTTCCTGTCACCTACAACGAGCCCGAGGAAGTTCCCGATGCAGAGTATCCGCTGTATCTGACAACAGGGAGATCCCGATATCATTTTCATACCGGAACCATGACCAGGCGTTCCAGGGGACTGGACCGGATGGCGCCTGCCGAACGCGTGGAGATCCATCCTGATGACGCAAAAGACCTGGGACTGACCGACGGCGACCTGGTCAGGATCGTTTCCCGTCGCGGATCGGTCACGGCCCGATGTGTGCTCACGGATCGTTCGGCTCCGGGACTGGTCTTTGCCACCTTCCACTTTAGTGAGGTGCCCATCAACCGGTTGACCAGTGCCATCACGGATAATGATTCCGGGATTCCGGCCTTCAAGGAATGCGCGGTGCGGGTGGAGAAAGTTGTTGCGGAAAAGGTGCCACCAGGAAAAACGGACCGGTAAGATGCCCTGTTTTCATGGGCGAGATGGCAGCATGCTGGGGTTGCCAGTCAAGAGGTGATGTGGTCGCCTGAAGGACTGGGCTCGTCTGTTCTTGGGAGAGAGGTGTCCACATGGTTGTCAGCACATCTTCAAAGGTGAGTGCCTTTGTGTGTGCAAGAGTGATTATCCGGTCACGTTGAAACTATTTCATTCCGGTCGCCCTGGTGTTGATTGGCGCGTTGAGTCGCAGTTCCGGATAGAGTCGGGTCGCGCAGTCCGGGCAGATGCCGTGGCTGAATTCGGCTTCTGAATGCTCTGATATGTAGGCTTCAAGCTGTTTCCATGCCCCCTTGTCATCGCGGATCTGCTTGCACGACGCGCAAATGGGGATAATTCCCTGAAGCTGTCTGATTTCAGTAAGGGCCTTTTCCAGCTTTTCGATGAGCTCTTCCCGTTCCCTTTCCTTCCTGTTCCTCTCGGTGATATCATAAACAATAGTATAGAGGAGTTTTTCTCCCTTGAACATGATGGGGCCGCTATAGACCTCCACATCCCGGATATCACCATTGGCCAGTTGGTGTCGGAAGAGAAAATGGTTCCGAAGTTCCTGCTTGGCCTTATGCATTTCCTGTTTGACCTCTTCCGGAGTGAGTGTGTTGATGTCCAGAATGGTCATGTTGGTCATCTCCTCCCAGGAATATCCGTAGTAGCGGCATGCCTGATCGTTGGCATCCATGATTTCACCCGTGTCGGGATGGATGACGAGCATGACCGAATGGTTGTTCTGGAAAAGACTGATGTAGATTTCATTGTTTTTCATGGACAGGGATTCCGGCGTGAAGAGGATGGGAAGGAAAAAAAGAGATGCAGAGTCCTGCCGGACCCTGCATCTCCTGGCATTATCGGTAAAGATCAGTCGTTTATCTCGATTTTATGAAACCTCTTCTTGCCGGCCTTGAGGAGAAGACTTCCCTCCTGGATATCTTTCGGGGTCACGATCTGATCGAAGCTGGTGACCTTATTCCCGTTGATACTGGCCCCTCCCTGTTTGATCAGCCGTTTGGCCTCGCCGCCGGACGCGCAGAGTCCCGTCATCTGGAAGAGCTTGAACGCGGCAATCCCCTGTTCAAGCTCCTTGACAGACATGGATGAAGACGGAACCGAGGCTTCGGTTCGCATGGCCTTGCGGGGCACCGTGCTTGACGGCAGCAGGGTGGCGGGGATTTCGCGGGCTCCGAACATGGATGCGGCAGCTGCCAGGGCCTTGTCCGCCTCTTCCCGGCCATGGGCCAGTTTGGTGGCCTCGTAGGCCAGGATGGTTTTGGCCTGATTGATGGCCGCGTCCTTGATGGATTCGACCTCTTGGATCTCCTGGAGAGGAAGCAGGGTGAACAGCTTCATGAACTTGGCCACATCAGCATCCTGGGTATTGATCCAGAACTGGAAGTATTCGTACGGAGATGTTTTTGCCGGATCAAGCCATACCGCGCCCTTGGCTGTTTTGCCCATTTTTGTGCCATCACTCTTGGTGATCAGGGGGAAGGTCATGCCGAACACGGTTTCCTGGCGCATCTTGCGGGTCAGTTCGATTCCGGCGACAATATTGCCCCACTGATCGGATCCGCCCATCTGCAACCGGCACTGGTGGGTGTCGAAAAGGTTCAGGAAGTCATAGGACTGCAGGAGCATGTAGTTGAATTCAATGAAATTAAGTCCTTCATCAGAATTGAGCCGCTGCTTGTAGCTTTCGAACTTGATCATGCGGTTGACGCTGAAATGGCGGCCGATTTCCCGCAAAAAAGGGATGTATTCCAGCTTGGCCAGCCAGTCGGCGTTGTTGGCCAGGATGGCATGGCCATCGGAAAAGTCCAGAAAATGGGAGAGCTGTTTCTTGATCCCGGCCACGTTCTGCTCAATGGTCTCATAGGTCATCATCTGCCGGAGTTCTGTGCGTCCGCTGGGGTCGCCGATGCGGGCCGTGCCTCCGCCCACCAGGGCGATGGGGCGGTGCCCATGGCGCTGCATATGGGCCAGGGACATGATGGGAATGAGGTGACCCACGTGCAGGCTTGATGCTGTCGGATCAAACCCGACATAGCAGGTGGCCTTACCGGTTTCGATGTAATCGGTAAGTTCCTTGTCGTGGGTTTTGTTTTCGATGAATCCCCGTTTCTCAAGTTCTTCAAGCACGTTCATCTGGTCGTTCTCCTTGCAACAAAAAAGGCCGTGTTGTTGTCACGGCCTTTGGGATGGATGCATTGACCGCAACAGGGTGGTTTGCGGCCTTTGGGTTTCAGGTCAGCATACCCCCGACATCATGTTCATACGGTAATAATAGTATGGATACGCAATGCCGGAAATGTGCATGGTCAAAGGGGTGGTTGAGATTGATCGTGTAATCCTAAGTTGCATAGGCGCAGGTGTCTTACATGTCAAGAAGCGGACGGATGTGCGCTTCCAGGTGCCATGTTCTTTTTTCACAACCGTCTTCCCGGGTTGCACAACCTTTCGCCTGTTCAAGCGGCAATCCGCATCCTTACCCTAGGGGGGTATTGGGAACCATGTTCCATATGCCGCACGGGCAGGCATCGGCACAAAAACCGCAGCCAATACACCGCTTGGGATCGGAAACCATCTCGAAACCACCGTTTTCAAGGGTTTTGCGGGAAATGGCCGTCCTGGGACAGATGGTCGCGCACAGGCCGCAATCCCTGCATGAACCACAGGACGAGCACTCTTGGGCGCAGCGTTCCAGGGAGTCAAATTGCGTAACCCGGGGATTGAAGTATTCCAGAGTCATGCGGGAATAATCAATCATCTCCGATTGCTCTCCCTCGAGCTGGACATACTCGATGCTGGTGGCCGTGTGCTGAAGCATGGTTGACGGATCACCCACCGGGCGTTTGCCCGTAAGCATGGCATCAATGGCAATGGCCGCTTGGCGGCCCGCACCTATGGCATCGGTGATCAGACCGGGTTTGACAATATCGCCGATGGCAAAGACCTTGGGGTCGGTGGTCTGGAAGACATCATTGACCGTGATCCAGCCCCGCTGGGTGGCAATGGTATCCGGGAGAAAGGACAGGTCGGGCTGGTCGCCAATGGACACAATGACCATGTCTGCGGGTACCAGTTCGCCTGTGGTGAGCACCACGCCCTTGTCGGTGATTTCCTTGGTGAAGCATGGGAATTTGAACACGGCGCCGTATTTTTCCGCTTCTTCCCGTTCCTTGCCAAAGGAGGCTGGTTCCTGAATATCAATGAGGGTGATGTCCGTGCACCCCAGTCGTCCGGCCTCGGTGGCCACATCGCAGCCCACATTGCCCGCACCAATGATGACCATGCGTTTCCCGGGCCGGATGTCTCCGGTTTTGGCTCGTTTGAGAAAATCAAGGGCCGTGATCAGACGTTCCTTGCCGGGGACAGGCAGGGTCCTTGGAGTGGAAGCGCCCGCAGCCACCACCACAAAATCAAAATCATGGTACAGCTGGGCAAATTTTTCAGCGGTCATGTCCTCTTCCAGCTGGACATGATCAATGATTTCCCTGGCTCGGGCAAGTTCCGCTTCCAAAATATCTTTGGGGATGCGTGATGTCGGAATGGCTGAGGTGATTTTTCCGCCAAGGGTCTTGTCCCTGTCGAATACGGTTGCTCCATGTCCGGCAAGACGCAGCTGCCAGGCCACCGAGATCCCGGCCGGTCCGCCGCCGATGACCGCAACCCTGCTCTCGGAAAGGGGAGGAAGTGGGGGAACCTCGGCCTGGATGGATTTCTGGCCCAGCACATGGACGTCAATGGGGGCCATGTGTTGCACTTGGCGGGTGCAATGCTGCATGCACAGATTGGGACAGAGATAGCCGCACACGGTTGCCGGAAAAGGAGTGTACTTGAGGGCCATATCAATGGCCTTTTCGGGCTGGCCTTCACGGATCAGCTGCCACCTTTTCTGAACGGGAATGCCTGTGGGACAGTTGGCCTGGCAGGGGGCCATGTATTTGCAGTTTTCCCATACGGGTACAAACCGGCGCAGGGTATCCGTGGTGATCAGCGGGATAGGGGAACGGTCAAGGTCGGTGAGATCGCCCACAAGGCCTCCTCGACCCAGCTCCCTGTCCCACACGTTGGCGTGGAATTCAGCCATGGACAGGTGGCGTTTGATCACCTTTTCCGAAGACGTTCGGGCTTCAATGATCTGCCACTCATCCCTGTTGGACAGCAGGGAAATGATTTCGGGCCGGTCGATGCGATCGGCAAAAATCTTGATGTTGGCTGATAGCCAGTCCCAGTTTTCGTCATCCATGGGCAGGAGCTTGGCGTCAGCCTCACTGAAGCCCTGAATGGGGCCGCGGAAAAAGATCTTGCCGCCGACCATACCCACGCACGGGCGGTAGCCCAGAATGTTGTCCGGGGTCTGGGCGTCAAGGCCGCAAACAACCGCGATCCCTCCGGCCATGAATTCCGCGAAATAGTCACCTGCCGATCCCCTGATCCACAACTCGGGCGGGGCAAACCGGGGGTTGTGTTTGGTCATGGTCATGCCCCGGGCTCCTATGGAACCGTCCACAAAGATCTTGCCCTGGGCCATGCCGTTGGCCGCCCCATTGGAGGCGTTGCCGCGTACGGTGATTTCCGCGCCCGCATTGAGCCAGCCGATATCGTCCGAAGCCGGTCCGTGGATATCGATAAAGGTTCCGGGAAAGCCCATGGATCCGGTGCGCTGTCCCGAAGATCCGGTGATGGTGATATGCACGGGTTCCTGTTCACTGACAGGAAGTCTTCCCCCGATGCCGTGCTGACCCAGGGCCTTGACCTCAAGGATTCTGGCGCCCTGTTGTACCGCGTTTTGGATCTGTTCTTCCAGAATGCGGGATTCGATACGCACGCCGTTTTGCAGGCCGGAAATGTGTTTTGTTTTAGTCATGATAAGGACTCGGTAGGTTGCGGGTTTTTCATTTGGCAGAGCGCATTTTGGCAGTGCGCAAGAGGAAGTGCGCAGTAGACAGTGCGCAGTGCACAGGCAAAAACCGGTTCATTCACGGGCTGTATATGGCGGAGTCTGGGTGCATGCGGGTTCCCGGTATTCGTTCAAACGGGCAATTGGAGAATTGCCCCTACCAGGCCTTTCCGGACTGGTGCAGGCTTTGTAGATTCAGGAAACATCCCACCTGCGCACTCTGGTCCCCGCGCATTTGTCTTTACACCACATACTTGATGCTCAAGCGATCAGCTGCCGCCTTGTCGTTGATGCCCAGAGCGTCGGACATGCCAATGGGCAGCGAGGTGGACCGTCCCAGGGGGGCGATGATTTTTTTGAGTTCGGTATCGAAACTCAGGTAGGTCTCCACCACCCGTTCAGCCACCTTTTCCGGGTCCAGACGGCGGTAGATGCGCGGATCCTGGGAGGTGATGCCCTTGGGGCAGACTCCGATATTACACACGTTGCACCGATCTGATTCGGAACCCAGACAGCCGGCTGCCGCCTGCATGATGTATTTGCCGATCTGGATGCCGCTGGCTCCCAGCATGATCAGGGCTGCGGCATTGGCGGCCAGGTTGCCGTTTTTGCCCACGCCGCCTCCGGCAAAGATGGGGATCTCGTTCTGTTTGCCCAGACGGGCCAGGTTCAAATAGGCATCGCGGATGTTCGAGGCGATGGGATGGCCCATGTGATTCATGGATACGTTGTAGGCAGCACCTGTTCCTCCGTCTTCTCCGTCAATGGCCAGGCCGCTTGCATAGGGGTTGCGAGTCAGGTTGTTCAGTACGGCCAGGGATGTGGAAGAAGCCGAAATCTTGGGATAGACAGGAACCCGAAATCCCCAGGCCATGCTCATGGACTGGATCATCTTGGCCACGGATTCTTCAATGGAATACTGGGTCTGATGGGTAGGGGGACTTGGCAGGCTGACCCCGGCAGGGACCCCGCGAATGGCCGCAATGAGTTTGTTCACCTTGTGCCACATGAGCAGACCGCCGTCACCGGGCTTGGCGCCCTGGCCGTATTTGATCTCAATGGCGCACGGGTCTTCCTTCATGTGCGGCAATGCATGGATTATTTCGTCCCATCCGAAATAGCCGCTGGCAACCTGAAGGATGACGTATTTGAGAAACCGGGAGCGCAGCAATCGGGGAGGGCATCCTCCTTCCCCCGTGCAGATGCGCACGGGCATGCCCATTTCCTCGTTCAGGTAGGCAACGCCCATCTGCAGTCCTTCCCACATGTTGGGGGACAAGGCCCCAAAGGACATGCCCCCGATGATCAGCGGATAGATTTCTCGTACCGGCGGAGCCCACCCCTGTTCCCGAAAGGTCTTGAGTCCCTCTTCCGGGGGAAGAACGCGGCCAAGCAGGGTACGCAGGTCGAATTCGTGGCGGCCGGCGTCCAGTGCAGGATCCGTGAGCATGGAAATGCGAATGAATTTGATCCGGTCCAGCAGGGAGTCGTTGTCATTGCGTCTGCCGCCCCGGGTTCTGGGTTTGCCGCCTGCATTTTTGTGAAAACACAATTTATCCTTTTCGTCGTTGCGGCGGGGCATGATGGCTCCGTTGGGACAGACCATGGAACACATGCCGCATCCAATGCACGAAAAGGCCGGGTCGGTCTTCTGCCTGATGCCGTAAAATATGGAATATTCGTTTTCGGGCGGGGTCATAAGCCCGATGGGCGTCTTGACCTTGCGTTTGCGAAAGACCCCCAGTTCAATGGCCTTGACCGGACAGACCGTTGTACACTGGCCGCACAAGGTGCACTTGGACTTGTTCCAGTCGATCTGCCAGGGGAGGTCCTTGGGGCTTAATGTTGAAGGTGTAATGGGTCTGTTTGGCGACATATGCGGATCTCCTGGCGGGTTGGGGGTACAATGACGGTGTCAAGATGCATGGGCTGGATGTCCTTGGTGACGTCCCGGTCCGGGAGCACGGCGTCCAGACCGCAGACTTCCGAAGAAAAGGCATACATGCCTGGACGGCCGCCCACGACTCCTGGACGGAGTTTTTTGCTGTCCTGGACCATGAACAGGGATTTGTCGGGCAGACACCCGATGATGCAGTTGGGTCCGTCAATGATCAGCTTGCGGCAGGTTTCCTTGAGCTGTTTGAGGAACGGGCCGTCAGGATGGTTGTTCAGATCCCTGTCCTTGAGGGGCGTGATGATGTGCTTGTAGGCATCAATATCCAGACCGAGGCGTTTGAGAGTGAAGTGCAGAATATGGGTGAACACCTCGGAATCTGACTGATAGCCTTCGTATCCAAGGATGTTGCTTGATTCCAGAAATTCCCGGATGGGCAGAAAGGCGGTGTTTTCGCCGTTGGTCATGGTGCAGATGCCCTGGATGAAAAAGGGGTGGCACGCATACAGGTTGATGGCATAGTTGGTGTTCTGCCTGCCCTGGGCCAGAACAACACGGGCATCGAACTCCTTGCGGTCGAGCTGCAGGTAGTTGCCAACGGCCAGGGGATCGCCCAGTTCCTTGATCATAATGGTGTCCGGCCAGAAGCTGAACACGGTCATGTCGTTGTTGGCTTCGCCCATGCGTCGCAGTTGGAGACGTATGCGCACCATTTCCTCTTCCTGTTTTTCCGGGGAAAGATGTTTCCAGGCCTCGGGTTTTTCATAGGCTCGGGCAAGATAGACATCCCGTTTGGGGGTTCCCGTAGGAGGATCTTCGGACAGCCGGGTGGATGTCTTGTATTTGGTCATGAAGTCGTGATCCATCATGAACTGATCCAGGCGTCGGATCCCTGGGGTGGTGAATATACCCGAAAGCACCGGGCAGTCTTTGAGATCTTCAAAGGGACCGCTCAGGCCACTCAGAAAAAGGCCGACGCCTGATCCGTCATGGCCTTCGCGCATGACGTCCAGAGCCTTGATGGCCTGCATGGGCGAGACCGGTTCTTGGCTGGTGAGGGCGAATAAACGACACATGGATGGTTTCTCCGGGCTGATGTTTCTGGTTGCCAAAGATGGGAAAAGGATTATGTGTTCCTGCGAACGCACGGCCCGCAGGAAGTGGATCAGATGGGCCGGTAATAACCAGCCCACCCTGACACGTAGCTGGTTAGAATATGCGCAAAATCAATGAGCCTGCCATATTGTTCGAAAAGGCACAAAACCAACGTGTGGATCGTGTCCGTTGGTTGAGGATTGTAAGCCCTTGGGAAGTGAACACCATTTCGAAGTTACTCGGGATTTTGACGGCCTTCGTCTTGATGCCGCCCTTGCCGTGATATTTCCTGATCTGGGCCTTAGGGCAAGGCGCGCCCTGTGGCACCGTATGGATATCCGGGTTCAGGGGCGGTCATGTCCGCCAGCCTTCAAGGTGCGCGCAGGGCAAATCGTGGATGTGACGCCGCGTTCTGACGTCGGGAAAAGGAAGACTGCCGTGACCGGAATCCGGGTGGTGGCCGAATCTTCCCTGTTTGCCGCCCTGTTCAAGCCGGCCCGTGTTCATTCGGTGCGGGGGAAAAGTCCGGGGAGCGTCGAGGAGGCCTTGACGAACCTGTTTCCGGGCGAATGTCCTGTCTTGTTGAACCGACTGGATTATCTGACCAGTGGTCTGGTCCTGGTGGGTCGATCTCCGGATGCCCGCGCAAGGTATCTTGAGCTGCAGGAGAGCGGCAAGGTGCTCAAGACCTATCTGGCCTTGGTGGATGGTCAGGCGGATCATGAAATATGCATCAAGCGGGCCATTGATTCAGCCAAGCGGAACAAGGTTCGGGTCCTGTCTGCGGATAACAGTGATCCCATTCGGCATACCATGGTCACTCCCCTGGGACGGATCGGGAAGCATACCCTGGTCAGGGCCGCAATCCGCAAGGGGCAGCGGCATCAGATCCGTGCCCATCTGGCGGCCTGTTGTTACCCCATTGTTGGCGATCCCCTGTACGGCAAGCCAGGGGTACAGGGTGACAACGCAATCACCATGTTTTTGCACCATCTTGATGTTCGCATGCCCCATTTTCATGCCTTTTGCCTGCCGAATTGGCATGTGGATGTGCGCGGTTTTCTTCACCAGAATGTTTGAAACGGGTTTCTTTGATCGCAAATTTTTGACAAAATTGTATGTGTTTTGGCCCCTGAAAGGGATTCTTTTGACAAAATTGTTCCTTTATGCCGGAGTTACTTTGTTCCCTCATGGGCCTTTGATTGTGTCCTGTCTCCCCGCACGCATCGTTTGTTAAGGGGCTTTTGTTCTGCATTGATATTCATCTTCTATGGGATAAATTTATTATGACCCGAACTATGCTTAAATCCAAAATCCATCGTGCCTCTGTGACGGATGCAGATCTCAATTATGAAGGCAGCATTACCCTTGATGCAGAACTCATGACCCTGGCCGATATCCTTCCCAACGAACGGGTGGATATCTGGAACGTGACAACTGGGACCAGACTTCATACCTACGCCATTGCAGGTCGAGCCGGAAGCGGAGTGGTCTGCATCAATGGGGCTGCTGCACATCTTGTCTCCCAAGGGGATATCGTTATCATTGCCTCCTGGCAGTGCATGGAGCATGATCAGGCGAAAAAGCATGTCCCCAAGGTGGTTTTTGTGGACGAAAACAATCGACCGACAGGTTGAAGTGGGAGGCCAGACATGTTGAGATGGTTTGTTGCTCTTTGTCGGTAGAAAAAAGTGATGGCAGACGATAGTGCTAGAATCATCCAACCAGAGGCTGGCAATTGATGAACATTCTCCCTGCAAGGCAATGGGTTCGGGGGTACACTATGGAAAAACAGGGAAAAGGAGATCCGTATCCCTCTACCTTATTTCCGCAATGAGTTGGGAGTAAAAAAACGCGGGGCCGATATTGTTTTCAGGAACGGTCCCGCGTTTTTTATGCAAATGACAATAAGGATAGAACGATGCACGTCATTGATTTAACCCATGAAATTCATTCCGGAATGCCTGTTTTCCCCGGAACACCCCCGGTCCGTATCCATACGGCCAATACCCTTGATGAACACGGGTTTGAAGAACGGCTTGTGTCCATGAGCACGCATACGGGAACCCACATGGACAATCCTTCGCATGTTCTGCGTGGTCAGGGTGGTCTGGACACTGTGTCTCCTGAGCGGTTCATGGGACCGGCATGCCTTTTGGACGCACGGGGAAAAACAGAAATTACCGAGAATGATCTTGTTCCCCTGGAAGCATCCCTTGAACGGGCTGATTTTCTGATTCTTCGGACAGGCTGGCAGGAGAAGTGGGGAACGCCAGCCTATTTTTCGGGCTTTCCCGTTTTGACCCGCAAGGCGGCCCGGTATCTTGCGGGCTTTGGTCTCAAGGGGGTGGGGGTGGATGCCATCTCCATGGATCGCATGGAGGATGAAGAACTGCCCATCCACCGCATTTTACTTGGACACAATATCCTGATTATCGAAAATCTGACCAATGTGGGGGAATTGCCCCGGGAGGGATTTTACTTTACCGCCCTGCCCCTCAGGATTCGACACGGCGATGGTTCTCCTGTACGGGCCCTGGCTGTTATCAATTGATTCATCAGCCCATAAGGGCTTGGCAATGCAGTGCATTCTGCGGTTTGCTGCCCTGCATGCCAACGACACGGGCGAGGTTTTTATTGCAGCACAAACCAGACCAGCCACAGGCATGCACCTGCATACCCCCCTGCAAAAACATCGTCGAGCATGACCGACCATCCACCCGGGAGCCAGGTTTCCGAGGCCCGCACAGGCCAGGGCTTGGCAATGTCAAAGATGCGAAAGAGAACAAAGCCGATGGCCAAGAGCAGCGGCGAGAGCCAGGGGAAAAAAAGATAGCAGACCCAGAGGCCCACAAGTTCGTCAATGACCACGCACCCCGGGTCCTTTTGTCCCATGATGACTTCCACCCGGGCCGCGGCCAGACTTCCCAGAACAAAGACCACTGCGAGCATCATGATTCGGTAGGGCAGGGGAAGCGGCAGAAAGGCAAAGGGTGCCAGCAGCATGGCCGCCAGTGATCCCCATGTGCCCGGCGCCTTGGGGCCGCGTCCGGCTATCCACAGGGTGGCGATGTTCATGAGAAGGGTGTCGGTCATGGAAAGATGTCTGGTAGTCATGGGGTGTTCCTGGTTTCAGAAGATGCGCATATTTTTTTGTGCACCCTGTTTCATGAGTCAAAGGGACCAGTAGTATGACAACAGGTACAACATACAGAGGATGAACAATGGATGGAAGAAAAAAATTACGTTTGATTTGGTCGGCCTATTGCTGCTGGGGTACAGCGATTATGGTTTTTTTGTACCAGCTGACCATCATGGCCCTGACCAGTAAATGGACCATGCTCCATATCTGGGATCTGACCGATCCGACCCATCTTTTGTGGATCAGGGATATCTCTTCGCCCATGCTGCAGCATGTGGTGCTGAAGATCTTCTCCATGTCCCTGATCTCTTTTTTCGGCCTGATGGGTGTGGCCATGTATTCGGTGATCTGGCTGGGGGAGATGGTGTCGGGGAGACAGTAGGGTGCGGGCTTTGTCCTCATGATTCAAGGGCAGAGAAGATCATGCAGCTTGTGATGAAGAACCGTGACTGAAAGGATAGATGCTCATGGCCATCCCTGCCCTGACGACAAGGGCAAGGGTGCCAAGACTCGCGGTTGAGACAATGGAACAGACCATGCCGCGAGCCTTGGAGATCATGACTGGATTTTCGTTTCTGCCGGGATCACGGTTTTCCAGTCCAGCAGAATCTTCAGGATTTCTGTCAGGGGCAGTCCCACCACATTGGTGTAGGATCCCCTTATGTCGCTGACCAGGAAACCGCCCACCCCTTGAATGGCATAGCTGCCTGCCTTGTCCATGGGCTCGCCCGTGGCAATGTAGGCCTCAAGGATAGTCCGGTCCTGGGGCGGCATGTTGACCCGGGTGGAGACGCTTGTGCGTTCGCAGCGGTTGGCTGCCTTGTGCATGATGCAGCACCCCGTGATGACCTCGTGGGTGGTACCGCAAAGGTTGCTGAGCATGTTTATGCCATCATTCCCCTCAGCCGAGCAAAAAGTTTGTCGATGTATCTGTCTTGGTCATCGGTCATGAACAGTACGTGCATCTCCTCGAGTTCGTCTTGGGTTTTGTCCCATTGCAGTTGCGGGTACCGTGTCCAGGAAAGAATGAAACTGTTCAGGATCACGTTTGGATCATTCAGACGTTGTTCGATATTCTTGACTCGCTCGTGGAACAGAACCTTCTCGCTGCCCGGGCCTTCGTGCAAAAGGCCGTGCGGCTCGATAAAAGTAACGTACTGCTTACCCTCCACCAACATCCACAAAATGAAATCGGGGTGAAAGTTACCCGCCTCGAAAAATCCAACGCCTTTGCCCCGGCTCATATTCCTGAGCAGGAAGAGTTCCATTCCTTCTTTTTCCAAATCGGCTTTTCGGGTGTCGCACCAGGTTTTCAGATCAGTGACGAACTGATATTCGCTTTCGTTCAGGGCGACCGGAAGAATCGTAATTTTTCCTCCGCGCCGGACGTGAAAGAGTGGCTGGAACAGATGTCTGCCGAAATTGCAGGCGTTTAGATCACCAACCTTTAGTAGCTCATTTTTTTTCAGTTCCAGGTCTTTCTTGATCTGTTGAATTCCCTGAATGACCTGTTCTTCATCGCCATCCACAATGAGCTGATAACATTCCTCTTGCGGAATATTGTCATCATTGAACGTGAGCTCACGAAGTTCCAGTCGCGGTTCGATGTATTCGCGCTTGCGGTAGTTGTAGTAGTGGTCACAGTAGCGCTTCAACAGCTCGGATGCCACTTGCTGCAGCAATAGCACCCCGTCAAAAGTAGTCGGGTTCAGGCGGGTTTCGGGAAGGTAAAGGGTGTACCAGACGGGATTTTCCAACAGTTGTTTAATGCCTTCCTTGGTGATGTTAAAGTTGTACCAGCTTCGTTCGCGTTTAAACTGCTCCAGCTCAAAATAAAGTGCATCATAATCCAGTAGAGCCAGATGCTGCTGGCGCAAGATCACCTTGTCTTTGCGGGTTGCCAGTGCGGTACCGCGGGAGCGCATGGCGGCGATACGCGGATACCAGTCGGCCACCACCGTGTTATGCGTCATGTACTCCGGGATATCTCCGACCGCGGGCACTGCAGCATCTTTCTTGAAGTCGTATTCCTTGCCGTTCGAGGCTTTCCGTTTAGGGCGTAGGATTTTAAGCTTTTTACCGAAATCATAGGTGACGTTGAGCGGAATGGTAATGATTTTGCGACGTTCATTGCCCGGAAGCCCTTCCTCTTTGAGAAACTCACGGAATTTTTCCATAAAGTCGGCTTCGATGCCGAATACATTGAGGGTTTCGATTTCCTCGATGAAAGTCGGGCGGACCGGAGCATGGGAATGGCCACTGCGTTTAAGACTCCATTCATAGCCTTTCAAGCGTACACCGCGGCCGAAAAGCTGAATGATCTGCGAGCCTTCCGAGCGGCCGACATGCATCAGGCCCATGGTGCTGACGCGCCAGCAGTCCCAGCCTTCCACAAATTTTTTGGAGCCGATCAGCAGGTTGACTGGGGATGCGGAATCCCTCACCGAGGCAAACAACGCTTCCGTAAAGTTGCTATCTTCCACGGTCAGTATTGTGCCGTTCTGTTCCGCCACCTCGACTACATGGTCGCATAGGCTTTTGGCATCCCCGACGTTAATCAGGCCGAAGGGCGTTTCACTTGTGCCTGCACGCAAGGCCACTTCTCCCGATTCGCCCTTGATACGCTCCAGTGACAAATGGCCGCCCGCCGCATGATTGAAAAGTCTGGTGAGAATGTCCTGGTAAATGGTCTCTGCTGTTTCGCCGCCGTTCATCGCACGGCCCAGATAGGTAAAGGCTCCGGCAAAGATGTCGTTTCCTTCTTTGTCCAGCAGGCCGGTATCTTGTCCCTTGCCGGTGAGGATTTCCTGGATACGCCGCGTCGCCGCCTGGCTGTTGTCAAGGAAGTCGGCGATAAATTGGATAATCTGCGCTACATCTGTCGCGACCCGTTGTTCATCTTTTTTAAGCTTCCCGGAAGAAACGGTGCTGCCGACAAAGACCCAGAGCGGTTTTTCCAGATTGAACGGCTCGAACTCTTTTGTTTTCTCCTCGTAAATGCGGAGCTGCTGATAGAACTTCAGCAGGCAGGCCGTCATATATACCGCTCGGATCTCAGAGAACGATTCCGGCAGATTCAGAATTTGATAATCCTTGCCGAAACCGTCCTCATAGAACCACCGGTAGGAGTAATCAAAAATAACGGTTTTGGCATAACTGTTTTCAAAATCGGAGTTTTTTGACGCCTGAACCGCCTGTTCAAAGGTCGCCGAATATTCAAAGGTAAACCCCTTGGCGCAGAGATCAGATCGTCGGGTAAACCAGGCACCTTCGTCCTTGCCGCTCATACCGCGATGACCTTCATCTACCAGCAGCAGGTTCTGATCGCCCAGGCTCCGTGTTGCAATGGTGTTTGGTCCTTGCTGGTCGGCCAGTTTGGTAATTTCCAGCACGTCCACGCGATTAAGGCCTTGGGCAAGGCCAAAGAAACTGCCTCGGGATTGTAGATAACTGCCTGCCTCGATACCACTGTCTTGGAATTCGGCGATGTGTTGTTCGGACAAATTTTCGTTGGGCGTCAGCAGGATGACCCGGGAAAGTTCTTTTTCTTTCCTATGCTTTGCGGCGTAGTGACGGAATTGCAGTAGGTTGATATGCATCAGCAGCGTCTTACCGCTACCTGTTGCGTTTTGCATACAGATTTTGTTCAGGTCATCATCGGTGTATGGTGGTACATCGGCGTAATCTGACCATTGGTAATTAAAACGTTTCACGAAGGTGTTAAGCTCGTTGAGCAGACTTTCGCGGTTACCGAAAAAGCGATCCAGATAGATTTCGACAAAGAGCAGGCTAAGCCACTGGTAATATTTCCACACTATCGGCCGGTTGCGTTTTTTATTGATAGCCTGCGTGTGGCGCACGATGTTTTCTTCGTAAACAAGAATCTGCTCTTTGCTGAGCGCACATCTGTTGGTCCAGAACGGTTTGCTGTCCACCAACGCATGATAGAAATGGTGCAGATTATCGTGGTCCAGCCCTTCCAACCGGGGATCTTTGATGGGATCTGCCAACAAATGGAACGGTCGGACCTTTCGACCGCGCAGGGTATGCTCCGCCAACGGATCAATACCGAACAGACTCTCCAGCCACTGATTGAGCAGCAGTTTGTTGCGGAAGGCATGCTGCTTTGGGCCTCTTGGTTTACGCTTGGCCATTTGTGCCTCGTTGATTTTGGGCCGTATAAAGAGCATCTCCGCCTGTTCGAGTACCGTTATTGATCACTTCCCATCCACCAAGCAGGTTGTGGATATTCTGCAAGCCATAAATGTCTTTATGGCTACTAAAATTAAAAACAATAGCCACAATAGGATTTGGGGCTATCCGGATAGCGGCAAGACTAAAAGACATGTTTCCCCTCCGCGATATTGAGCAATTGGCCAAAGGCGAGAACAGCCGGGGTTCGCCCCCGGGCAGGACGAATTTCAGTCAAAATGCCTGCTTTCTTCAGTTTGGGAATAAATGACTTCACCGATGCAACAGGAATATCTGCATGCTTGACCAAATGGGAGCTGTCAAAAATCGGGCGATCAAAAATGGCATCCAGCAGATGAACGGTATATTGAGAATGGGTGATCTCATGAATCTGCTTCTTCATGTCATCGTACAACCCCATAATGGCTTTCACCTTGGCGCTGTTATTTTTAGCCTGTTCCGTGATGGCCTGCAGAAAAAAAGCAATCCAGCTGTTCCAATCACCGTCCCGTGAAATGGCCTGCAGGCGTGAATAATATTCTTCCCGGTGGGCTTCCAGGTAAGCACTCAAGTAGAACATGGGCTGAGAAATCTTTTTTTTCTGATAGAGAAATAGAGGGATCAGAATTCGACCGATGCGACCGTTTCCATCCTTGAACGGGTGCAGGAGTTCAAACTGGGCATGCATCACCGCCGTTTGCAACAGAATATCGATATCATCATCGGCCAGATAAGCCTGCCAGGCATCGAGGTGATCCTGAAGCTGCAAAGGGCTTGGCGGCACAAAAGAAGCCTGTTCCATGGTGCAGCCATAACGGCCGATCCAGTTTTGTTCTGTACGTATTTCGCCCGGGGTTTTGTCCTGACCGCGCACACTGCTAAGCAGAATTTTGTGCAGCTCCCGCACAAATGCCAGGGTAATAGGACGCTCTTTCAGATACTGATGCGAGGCGCGCAGGGCTTCGCGGTAATTGATAATCTCCTGAATATCCTTGGCCTTTTCGCCGTCTTTAAGAAGGCCGGCCTCCTGCTCCAATACATCGTCAACAGTCGCCTGGGTTCCTTCAATTTTTGAAGAAAGCACGGCTTCCTCGTTGGTCAACGGCGAGAGCATAATCGCGGGATTTACGATGCCCTGCAGCAGGCCGTCGTAACGGGCCAGTTCCGCATTGGCATCCCCAACCAGGGCCAATAACCGTTTATAGTCCAGGCCATCGAGAGGCAGCTTGTCGGGTTGATATGGCTTCACCCTTCCACCTCCCACATCCGCTTCATGAACGCTTCTTCAATCAGCCGTACTTTCCAGTGTTCATCGTCCTGCTTCAGGTTGGGCAGATTGTTGCTGCCATTAACGTAGATGGTGTCGAATTCGAAATCACGGGTGCTGATGCGGTTTTTCCGGAACCACTCGTCCAGCATCAGGTTGTCCTGTTCGATGTTGCCGGTGAGCTTGCGCCAGACGATGAGCACCTTTTCCCGCTGGCCGTTATCGGGATGAGCCCGATCCGCAGGCACCCAGCCTTCGACCTTGCGGAACCACCATGGACCATTGTCATCCTGTTGGATGCGGCCATCCACCGCAAGCCTGGTGCGCTGGTCCTCAGGCAGTTCCGGGTCGGTAGTGCGCTTGAACTGTGCGGTGAAGGTCTGCGGCGCGCTGTAGTGTTCCACGCGCAGGCCGATCAGATAGTTGAAGGTTTCGATCAGATCTATCGTCCGGGTCACATACTCGTCCGTGCCCGGCTTTTTCACCTTCAGGGTGTAGGCGGTCGGGTCGGTAAAGGCATCAATATTCAAAATCGACTGACTGCCCCGGGTCTCCACATCCAGCAGATAACGGAGCATGTAGTCTTCCTTAAGGGAAGCATTCTTCAACAGCGGGCTTTTGCTCGGCTCATCATTAAAGCGCAGATTGTTCAGCGTGTCTTCGTAGGATTCCAGACACAGGTATTTGAAACAGTGGGAAATGCCGGTATCGCGGGCCGTGGGTTTGCCGTCTTTCCAGTCTTTGGAATACACCACCTTGGCGATACGGGGCTTGAGCACCGTATCGAAATAATCGCTCATCTCCACGAGGATGTATTTGCGCTTGCCGCCGTCTCCCCGGTTGAGGTTGATGACGGCGTGACCAGATGTCCCCGAACCAGCATAATAATCCATCCAAACACCCTCATTATGCCTAGACGCCGCAAAGAGAAGGGTAATTAGCTTTGATGGTTTTGGGTACGAAACGACATATTGCTCACCTAGGATTTGATGCAATTCGTCATTCGCATCTTCGTTGGATCCCCAACCATACTTGTTAAGGTTCTCAACATCGAAAGCACGAAAGTCAGTCTCGCCTTCATCGCCAACTCTCGGCAGAATATCCCGCATTCTTTTGAAACGAGGCTCATTTACGACGCGGCGGAAATACAAATCCTGAGTAATATAAAGCGATTTATCCGCCGCATACTTGTCAAGCGAATCCTGCCCATAAATCCAATTGCTATCAACTTCGACATCTTGCGCGAGAATACCATTCTCGATGACCAAGTCCGAAAGAAGAATTAACTCCATATTTCCGGAACTAATTCGGGTTCCAGCCGCAACCCGGCAATTTTTTTCCCTATATTTACTGGAGATACCAGCTTTAATCGTCCTGACACCCCTAGCGTTCGTCGTTTTGATTACTGGATAAGTTTCAGACTTGCGAGCGACCTCACCAATAAGTCCCCGAAAAGCGGCATCAGACTTTGAAACACAAAGAACATAATCCTTCATCCTCACAATTTTCCCATTTAAAAAACTCCCTTTTTTCTTTTTCTCCCAAATTAAATTTGCGAAGAAATTCCTTTTTCCGTATTGTTGCCGGATAAGAGTAGATAGGTGTTCCTGTTCTTCATCGCCGATACTCGCAAATAAAACACCATCATTACTTATAAGGCGTATTCCAGAATTTATCCTGTCGCTGATCATGGTTAGCCATGACGAAGACTGATAATTATCTTTATAAACAAAACCGTCGTCCCCGGTATTGTACGGTGGGTCAATAAAGATATTTGAAATGTTTTGTGAAACAGTGTCGGCAATTAAATTCAACGCCTGGAAATTTTCCGAATGAATCAACAATCCATCGCACTGCTCATCAAAGTTCTCAATCAACGCCACCAGCTGCGCCTTGAAGCTGTCATTAAAAAAGCGGGTATCCAGCACCAGCTTGTTGTTGGCTTTGAGGAAATCGACCGTTAAAGGCAGTGAGAATCCCGGGCTGTGCAGATCGGCCTGAATCTCGTCGATGGAAAAGAGCTTGATCCATTCTTCAATCTGTGCCTCATTGGTCGCAATCTCCGGATACAGTTCCTCTGGCACCCGATCCAGCGTGATGCAGTAGTTTGTCTCGACCACAAACTTCTTCTTGAGCCAGAGCTTTTTCTGAAAATCCTCCAGCTGGGCGAGAAAGTCGATCAGCTTGGTGGCAATCTTGCGCAGCACTTTAATCTTGGCCAGATAGCTTTCCACCGCCGGGGCGTTGGCGTTTTCAATATCATCGAGGCGCATGACCTCATTCTTGATGTAGAAGTCCAGCTCCCGGCGCAGGAAACCGCCCAAGTCCTTATGGATGAAATAGTCCATAGTGTTGCGGGCGGTGTACTGGTTGACGTATTTGGCCAGCAGTGGGCGTTTTTTGTCTTTCTCCGTCGGGGCCGCAATCTGGAGCAGGCGCTGGTAGTCCGCAGCCTCCGGCATGCCCTCAAGGTGATTCAGAATTACCTCCACCGCCTCGGCATTGCGCTTGTCGCGCCAGCTTTTTTCCTGACCGGTTTTTTCCGGATCAGGCCGGTATTCAAAATTGCAGATCAGCTCACCGGTTTTTGTGAATTCCACTGGATTTTTTTTGTGGATAATAAAGAAACGCTTGCTCTGATCGCTGGCCTTGACGTTACCGTGTTCGCCTTCAGTGGCGTCCACGATTCTGAAATGCACTGGAAGCGGCTTCTTTTGCGTTCCGAAATCAAGCGCCCCTGTTTTGGCCTGAACTTCCCTGGCCTGTTGCAGATCAAACGTAAAGTTGGAGAAGTACTCGGCACTTTTGATGTAATACTGGTCCATGTTGGCCCAGATAAGTTTTACTTCTTCGCCGTTATAGGGCACGGCATAAGGTGCGGCCTTGCCGGATGTTTCCCGAGTGTAATAGCGGCGGGAGATAAAGTCCCCGTCGTCATAGTAGCGCTCAAAAAAACGATACAGGTGGTCATACACATCGGCTTCAGCGCTGGCCGTATTTTTGGCCGTTTCGAAGGCTGCTAAAGCTTCCTTGACCTTGGGGGAATTTTCGGGATTGGCAACACCGTATTCTTTTGCTGCTTTGATTTCTTCATCTATCTTTGCCTGTAGATCAGCCTTTCGGGCTTCATCCACCTCACCAAAGGCATCCTTCACGATTTTCAACAGGTCTGTGCTGATGAAATCCTGAACTTCCTGTGCCTTGGCGTGCATGATGCGGTAAAAGCCGAAATCGAGATCCGGCTGATCGAGTTGAAACAGCTCGGAAAGTTTTTTCAAAAGGCGGCTGCGAAGTTGTTCGACAGATGGCATGGTTATCTCCTGCTTCCTTAAATCACGCTCCACCGAATAGTGAACACTGGCGTGACTTTTGTTTTCTGTTGCATACGTTTTTCGAGCGATTCAACGAGGCGATCACGTTTTTCAGCGATCTCATCCTCGATGTCAAAGATTTGCTCGCGTAAGGTGCGTTTTTTCCGCTCGAGTTGAGCAATTTCTGCTTGTAAACTGTACTGCTCCTCGATGGTCGGGGCTTGGCGGCTGCGCCGTTGCAGGTCGCGAATTTGTCGTTTGGTGTCGTCCAATTTTTTTTGGGCCGCCATTTCCATGTCTTCAGCCCATTTGTCGAGCTGGTCACGCGCCTCAGAAAAGTGGCGATTGTTTTCTTCAAGATTTTTAGCCAAGGTTGCTTGGGCGTGGCGCTTCTGGTTCGCTTTGAGGTTTTCCAGAACAGAACTTGGAATTTCGGTAATGGCACGTACCTGACCGCTACAATGAAAAAGTTTCTCACACGTCTCCTGATCGAGGGGGGTGCCAGTATCGTCCATTCCAGAAAAAAGCAGATATTCCTCGGCATCGAATGAATTGATGAGCAGGTGTTGGAGGCTGAGCCATCCAGATCGTCCTTTGAGGCGTTCCACCACGGCGATACGAGTTGAGTGGTTCGAAATATCAAAGAGTACTTCTGCAGGAGGGCACGCCAAGTTTGCAGCTTTGTGGATGACGTACTCTCCCAATGGATGGCTTAGACGGTATAGATATTCACCAGGCACGTTTTCATGGGTTTTGGAGATGAGATGATAACGCCCTTGTGATACCTGTTGAATCGGGCTGTTTTGAAGAATGAAGGAGAAGTTCTGATCATCAAACTTGGCATGATGATGCAATACGTGCGTTGTCACAGCCCAGAATAGACGGCCGATGCGGTCTAGCCGTTCATGGGTTCCTGCCAGATTCACTTTCAACCGTTCGTGTACGTCCTCGTCAAAGTGTTCCAGGAGTATTTTCCTGGTGTCACGCATTTTGGTTTGAATCTGTTCATCCAGTTCGGTCTGCAATTTTTCAAAGGCGGCCCTGATCTCTTCTTCACTCCTGCATCCCTGGTAGATCTCCAGGATGCGACGTTCAAAATCTACCCCGGATTCGATGGAACCGAGCACATCATCACTGGCCCCGAAGATACCGGTAAACAAATTAAATTTTTGTTCCAGTAATTCGTGAACTCTCCGATCGGCTTCGTTTTTCTCGTTGAGAAAATTAATGACCACGACGTCATGTTTTTGGCCGTATCGGTGGCACCGGCCAATCCTCTGCTCGATACGCTGGGGGTTCCATGGTAAATCAAAATTGATAACAGCTGAACAGAATTGCAGGTTCAAGCCCTCAGCCCCAGCTTCTGTCGCGATCAAAATATTTGCTTGGTCCCGGAAACGATCAATGATGGCTGTTTTGATATCTATCTGGCGTGATCCCGTTGCGCGACCTGATTGCTTGTTGGCCGCAAGCCAGTCATGATAAATTTGGGTGGAAGCATCATCCTGGTTGCTCCCATTAAATGTCAGCACCTGTCCGGCATAGCCATTTTCTTCAAGGAAGTTTTGCAACCAGATTTGTGTCCGACGGGATTCGGTAAAAATGACCACTTTTTTGGCAGCACCCATTTCCTCCATGGCATTAAAGCCGATGTCCAAGGCTTTCAAAAGCGCTTTGGTTTTGGTGTCAATACCAAGATTTTTGGCCCAACGGATATAGTCGGTGAGCTCCTGGATCTCTGCGTTGAGTTTTTGCAAGTCAATCGTTTGAGCTTGCGGCGCTGGTATCGGGTTTTTATCCTTGGGGGACACATCTTCCTGGCCGTCGAGAATTTCATCAAGGAGATCATTGTCGATATCTTCGTCGGAAATCAATTTATCAAGGATGGTTGCGTCTTGTTTGGTCTTGTCTCGCAGTTTAAGCAGACGATCGCGCATGATTTCAAGTGTTCCGACAAGAGCGCGGGGCGAGGATGCAAGAACCTTCCGAACAAGAAGTATGAGCAAATGTTTTTGTCCCGATGGAAGTGCATACGTTTCCTCACGCATGAGATAGCTGGAAACAGCCTCATACAGCTTTTGTTCCTGAGTAGTAGGTTTAAAAGGTACTGTAATGGGCTTACGTTCAGTATAACGTACGAATTCAACGACATGGCGACGCAGGTTTCTCCAGCAAAAATTACGCAATCGATCTCGTAAATCCGGAAGATTTCCTCCATAGTTTACGTATTGAGTTCGGAATGAAGCCAGATCACCAAACAGTCTTTGGTCAATCAGTGTGGAGAGCCCGTACAGTTCCAACAGCGAGTTTTGCAATGGTGTCGCGGTCAGGAGTAATTTTTTCCGGCCTTCAGTGCCCCAACGTATGCGTTGTCCCAAATGATTGCTTGTCCGGTAGGCATTGCGGAGTTTGTGGGCTTCATCGATAATTATAAGGTCCCAGGCGATTTCTTTGATCTCTTCAGCTCGTCTGGCGGCAAAATGCATCGAGCAAATAATGATTTGTCTATTCCTAAACGGATTTGAAATATCAGATTTCTGCAGGTCATTATAGGTTTTAGCATCAAGTACAATGGAAGGAAGGTTAAATTTTTCGGACAATTCTTGCGCCCACTGCTTGCGTAGGGAGGCAGGACTAATGACCATGATGTTTCGTTTTCGTTCTGCCCAGTATTGGCACACGACCAGTCCAGCCTCGATGGTTTTTCCTAAACCGACTTCATCGGCCAGCAGCACCCCTTGGGATAATGGTGAGCGTAAGGCAAAAAGGGCAGCCTCAATCTGGTGTGGGTTTAGATCTACGCACGCATCAAATAATGCACGGTCAAGGCGGTCCGCGCCGGTTCCACCGATGCGACTCAATTCATGAGCATAATAATTTGCATGATAGTTCGTAATCATTTTTCTGGTTACACCTTATTGTGATGCGTAGCCTTGCCAGTCTCGATCCCGACATCAACCTGTGTTTTTCCCATTTTCAAAGACGACCCCTGAGGTACGTCGGCATTTCACTCTGCTTAATCCATTTATAAACGGTGTTATTGGTCCCCCAAGGTTTTTGCAGTTCTCTTATGGGCCGTGGAGGAAAAGGACAGAATACATCTGTTTGAAGAAAAACTTCATTCAAATATCCGAATCCGACATGACACGTCAAACATCCCTTTTGGATGGACAAATTAGCCTTGTTCTGGAGAACTTCATTGATTACGGTTTCCACCCCGCATGAGTCAGTCCAACGAATTGGATGAGCTTGTTTGTCTGGGATGCCAATTTCAGCCGCTGGATTCTTCTGTTGTGTCTGGTAGAGGAGACTCTGCCAGCAGGTGGATGAATGGTTTCCAGGCATCATGCGTTGGGCTTTTCATCTCGGGGGAGTGCACTCCTGGTTGTCGGATGGTGAACGCTTTTTGATAGGACTGCAGTGCTGGCAGTGACCTCAACCAAGCGTTCACAAGGAGCAGGTAGCAAGGGGGCAGAAGGAGCGGAATGCGTTCAGGCCGGTCTGTCTCCGATGTTGCGGAATTCTGTAGCTGGCCTGAAGCTACTCATAGAGGGGCTTGGTGCGGTGTATTGAAAGAACATTGAGGGATACAAAGGGGGGCCGCAGTTCGGTCTTTTGTGGAAAGACTTGGGTGCACAGCAATCAAAGATTTGCATTACTACAGATCATGACCGGATTTTCGTTCCCGCCGGGATCACTGCTTCCCAATCCAGCAGAATCTTCAGGATTTCTGTCAGGGGCAGTCCCACCACATTGGTGTAGGATCCCCTTATGTCGCTGACCAGAAAACCGCCCACCCCCTGGATGGCGTAGCTGCCTGCCTTGTCCATGGGCTCGCCCGTGGCGATGTAGGCCTCAATGATAGCCTGGTCCTGGGGAGGCATGTTGACCCGGGTGGAGACGCTTGTGCGCTCGCAGCGGTTGTCTGCCTTGTGCATGATGCAGCACCCCGTGATGACCTCGTGGGTGGTACCGCAAAGGCGGGTGAGCATGGCTAGAGCATCTTCCCGTGAACGGGGTTTGCCCAGGATGGTGGAACCCTGGATCACGATGGTGTCGGCGCCGATGACAATGGCCTCGGGACGCTTGTTGGCGATCTCCTGGGCCTTGAACACGGCCATGCGCTGGGCATAGGCGCACGGGGCTTCGTCTGCATCAGGAGCCGGTTCCTTGGTCCTGGCCGGAATGACCTCGAAATGGATGCCCAGGGAACTGAGCAGGGCCTGCCGCCTGGGGGATGCCGAGGCCAGGATGATGGGATGATTGATGCGGAAGGGACCGCGGGGTGTCATCTGGAACATGGGGGCTCTTGAAGAAGGATAAAGGATTGATAAGGAAAGACGGGAGACAGGTGGTCTCGTCTCCTGTCTCCCGTCTCCATGAATTTTACGCCTGTTGGGCCAGCAAGGCCTCTTTCAATGCCTCGTCCAGCGTGGGATGGGCAAAAACAATGTTCTCGGCCTTTTCCCTTGTCCAGCCTTCCTTGACCACGACCTCGCACAGGGTGATCAGATGGGATACCCCGTGGCCCACGGCACTGATGCCCATGACTTTTCCCTGGGACCAGACAACCTTGACCAGGCCGGCTGGTGCGCCGTGGGACTGGCTGATGGGATTGGCGCTGAGCATGGCCCTGGATATGGTTACGGTTTTGCCCTGCGTGGTCAGTTCCTCGGCCGTGAACCCCGTGCGGATGGCTTCCATGGAGCCGTAGATGCACCCGGGGATGGGACCGGGTCCGTAGGGATCGGATGTTTGTTCCAGAATGTGCCGGATAACATATTCGGCCTGGTCCGATGCCGCATGGGCCAGCAGGGTCCGGCCGTTGACGTCGCCGATGGCGTAGATGTTTTCGCCCGCCAGGAGACAATCGTCTGTAGTGATCCAGCCTCTTCCCTGGGTGGCGATGGCTGCCGCTTCCAGGTTCAAACCTTCCGTATTGGGCTTCCTGCCCACGGCCACCAGGGCCTTGTCCGCTTCAAAGGTGGTTCCGTCTTCCAGGGTGACAACGGCTTTGTTGTTTTCTGCCTGGATACTGGCGACTTTTTTCCCTGTACTGATCTTCCATTTGGCCCGTTTGAGGGCTGTGGTTATCACCTTGGAAATTTCCGGATCTTCGGTGGGCGCTACCCGGTCCATGCCCTCGATGAGGGTGATTTTTGTGCCCAGGCGTTCCCAGAACTGGCCCATTTCCAGGCCGATGGCTCCGGCACCGATGATGGCCAGGGATTCGGGTGCCTCGGCAAGATCGAGCAGATCCGTGGAATCAAGAATGGTCTGGTGATCGGGTTCCATGCCCGGGAAAAAAGAGGGGCTTGATCCCGTGGCAATGATCAGCTTGGCGAATCCCAATTCGGTCTCCTCGCCATTATCCGCGTTATTCACGATGATTGATGTGGGCGAGGCGAGCCGGGCCCGTCCCCGGATGAGCTCCACGTTTACCCTGGTCAGGGATTGCTCAATGGCTTTGCGGCTGGCTCCGACCATGGTATCCTTGCGTCTCTGAAGGGCCGGAAGATCAACAGTCATGGACCCGGAGGCCAAACGCAAACGTTCCTGGGCCCTGATTCCGGCAATGGGTTCGGTGGCTCCCAAAAAGAGTTTGGTGGGGATGCAGCCCCAGTTGAGGCACGTGCCCCCAAGGGGTCCGGATTCCACAAGAGCGGTCACAAGTCCTGCCTTGCCGGCGGCCAGGGCGGCTGCATACCCGCCCGGTCCGGAACCGATGATGATCAGATCGTATGTTTGCATGGGTCCCTCCGGGAAAAGATGCCGAAAACATGCAGGGACGGAGCGCCGCCCCTGCCATGTATCGGCAATCTGTTGTGCATCTGCGCACTGCGTCCTGTGCACTGCGCACTTTCTTTTATTCCTTCAACTCCATGGCACGGGCCGCCTTGACCTCGTCCAGTCGGCGGACCGAAGTTGTCACGGGTGCCTGGTGCAGGGATTCCGGATCTGTTTCCGACTTGGCCAGGATGTCAATGAGGTCGTCCACGAACCGGTCCAGGGTCTCCTTGGATTCGGTTTCCGTGGGTTCGATCATCAGACATTCGTGCACGATAAGGGGGAAGTAGATGGTCGGGGCGTAGTGACCCTTGTCCAGAAGACCCTTGGCAATATCCAGGGCCCGGACGCCCTTTTTGGCCTGGTTCACGGCCGAAGATACGAACTCGTGCATGCAGATCCGGTTGTACGGAATTTCCAGGTGGTTTTCGAGGCGTTTGCGCAGGTAGTTGGCTGCGAGCACGGCGTTCTCCGTGGCATTGATGATGCCCTGTCTGCCCAGACGGAGGATGTAGGCGTAGGCCTTGAGGAACACGCCGAAATTCCCGTAAAACGGGGCAATGTATCCGATGGATTTGGGATAATCGTAATCCAGAAAGTACTGGCCGTCTTCAAGACGTACAACCCGGGAGATGGGCAGGTACTCCAGAAGTCGTTCGGATACGCCCACAGGGCCTGATCCCGGACCGCCGCCGCCATGGGGGGTGGCAAAGGTTTTGTGCAGGTTCAGGTGGACAACGTCGAACCCGGCGTCTCCTGGTCGCAATTTGCCCATGATGGCGTTGAAATTGGCTCCGTCATAGTAGAGCAGGGCGTCGTGCTTTCGTGCCAGTTGCACGATTTTGGGGAGGTTGCGCTCAAAAAGCCCCAACGTGTTGGGACAGGTCATCATGATGCCGGCCACCTGATCGTCCATGACCGCTTCCAGGGCCTCGGGATCAATGATTCCGTCCTTGGATTCGATGGACACAACGTTAAATCCGGCAATGGTTGCCGAGGCCGGATTGGTGCCATGGGCCGAGTCGGGAACAATGATCTTGGTCTTCTTGTTCCCCTTGTCCCGATGATAGGCCGCGATGAGCATGACCCCGGTGAGCTCGCCGTGGGCTCCGGCCATGGGCTGGAGGGTGAATCCGGCCATGCCCGTGAGTTCGCACAACAATTCTTCCAGGTGATAGATCACCTCCAATGCGCCCTGGGTGAGCTTGCCGGCCCCCCGAATCTGGGGAACCAGGGGATGGAGTCTGGCAAATCCCGGAAGGGCTGCCACCTCTTCGGTGAACCTGGGATTGTACTTCATGGTGCAGGAACCCAGGGGATACATGTTGCCGTCCACACTGAAGTTGAGGCGGGAAAGGCGGGTGAAGTGGCGGACCACATCCAGTTCACTCAATTCTGCCAGGGGAAGATCCCTGCCCCTGAGGAGATTGTCCGGAAGAAAATGGGCTGCACCTTTGTCAGCGGCCTTGGGCCATACACCCTTGCGGCCGGGAGTGGATGTTTGGAACATGGTTTTCACAGCACACCTCCCATGAGTTCTGCCAGGATGCCGATGTCCTGATTGGAAGTCTTTTCCGTGCACGCCACCAGAAGCATATTGTCCATCCCCTCATAATACCGTCCCAGGGGAAATCCCGGGATGAACTTCTTGTCCACCAGGGCGTTGATCACCTTGGAGGCTTCGCAGGGCAGACTGAGCACGAATTCGTTGGTAAAGGGGGTCTTGTTGTACAAGGACACCCCGGGGATACTGGTCAGGCGTTCTGCAGCGTAATGGGCCTGCTGTATGGAAAGTTCGGCCGTGCGTTTGAGACCCTCGGGGCCGAGCAGGGCCAGATACATGAGGGAACAGACCGCGCATAACGACTGGTTGGAGCAGATGTTGGACGTGGCCTTGTGACGTCTGATGTGCTGTTCCCTGGCCTGCAGGGTGAGCACGTACCCGGTTTTGCCGTCCACATCGGTTGTCTTGCCCACGATGCGTCCGGGCATCTGTCTGATGAGGGGTTTGGTGCAGGTCATGATGCCCAGGTAGGGACCGCCAAAACTCAGGGGAAGACCCAGGGACTGGCCTTCGGCCACGGCAATGTCGGCGCCCATCTCCCCCGGGGTTTTGAGAACCGACTGCATGACCGGGTAAACCGAGAGAATGGAGACCACCCCGTTTTTCCGGGCCTGTTCAAAGAGTTGGGTAAAGTCGTTGGCCGAACCGAAAAAGTTGGGATTCTGGACAATGATGGCGGCAATGTCCTCATCCAGATGGTCCATGAGGGCCGCCACATCGGTTTGTCCCTGGTTGTGGGGAACCGTGATCAACTCCAGATTCAGATTGGTGGTGTAGGAGTCGAGCATGGTCCTGTAGATGGGGTTGACCCCCTGGGAGACCAGAATTTTGGTGCGCTTTCTGGTTTTGCGCACGGCCATCATTATGGCTTCATAAATGGCCGTGCCCCCGTCGTACAGGGAGGCGTTGGAATACTCCATGTCCAGAAGGCGACAAATGGAGGTCTGGTATTCGAAAATGGCCTGCAGGGTGCCCTGGGAGGCCTCGGGCTGGTAGGGAGTGTAGGCGGTGAAAAATTCTCCCCGCGAGGCCAGGGCCTTGATGGCTGCCGGATTGTAGTGGTCGTAGAACCCGGCACCGAGAAAACTGGTCAGATCGGTGCTGTTGCGAGCAGCGAGCTCTTCCATGTGCGAAAGCACGCTCATCTCGCTTTGGCCCTGGGGAAGGTCAAAACTTTTGGGTCGAAGCTCCGGGGGAATGTCCGCAAACAGGGCGGCCATGTCCGGAACGCCAATGGTGGCGAGCATGGCCTGCTGCTCGTCTGGGGTGTGCGGAATGTAGGGCATGGGGTACTCCAGTGTTTCAAAAAAGAAAGGCGGGCCACAGGGCACGCCTCGATGGTGTTGATTTCCTGTCAGGAAAAAGGGATCTGTCAGGGATAATCATGTTGCTGGCCTAGTGGGCTTCCTCGGCGATATGGGCCTCGTACTGGGAGGGAGAAAGCAGATTTTCCGGAACCTCGGCGATCTTGATTTTGATGAGCCATCCCTGGCCGTAGGGATCTTCATTCACCTTTTCCGGGGCATCTTCCAGCTCGCTGTTTACCTCCACAACCTCGCCGGAGATGGGGGCGTAGATTTCGCTGGCCGCCTTGACAGATTCGACCGTGCCCATTTCTTCACCAGCAGATATGGTTTGCCCTGCTTCAGGAAGTTCCACAAAGGTGAGGTCGCCAAGCTGTTCCTGGGCGAACTGGGTGATGCCGATAACGGCTTCTTCGCCTTGGATTTTGGCCCATTCGTGTGATTTGGTGTACAAGAGATTGTCGGGAATCATGATGCGTCCTCCGTGATTGTCGTAGAGTCGTGTTCAGGGTAAAAACGCGAATATGGGATTGCAACGGACCGGAGGGGATCAGGGATCGTTGCCAATGCGATGTGACCTTCTGGCCGTTTGAACGGATGGTCCTGAAGAGGATCATCCACAAATGCAACAGCACAACAACACATGCAACCATTCAGGAGCGTTTGCAACATGCAGCATCCTGGATGTCAAAAGGTTCATATGTTCAGGAAATGTCAGGTGGTTGGCCTTTCTGCCACCCGGCTTTGGCATTTCCCGGGTTTCAACATTTTTGACAATTCGGGTTAAAATTTCAAATTAATTTTGAATTTCAAATAGTTGAAATGCATGTATAAGCGTTTGAACAGCTGCAAACATGCATTCTGTATAGTTTCTGGCCCCAAAGTGCAACGAAAAAAACCGGCGCCAAGGGCCTGGGTCCGGGCTTGCTGCCCGGTAGCTTCTATCGTACATGCCCTTCTGTCATGAAACCATCCTTTTTCCAAGACCATACCTGGGCAGCCGAGGCCATGCTTGTGGTGGTGACCTTTTTCTGGGGAATCACCTTTACCCTGGTCAAGGATGCCATTGCCCAGGTGGACCTGTTTGCCTTTCTCGGACAACGGTTCACCCTTTCGGCCCTGCTGCTTCTTCCCTTTTGCCTGTACAGACGCCAGGGTTTTTCCCGGGACATTTTCTGGAAGGGGGGGGTGCTCGGCCTGCTTCTGTTCGGCGGGTATGCCTTCCAGACCATGGGGTTGCTGTTCACAACCGCTTCCAACACCGGGTTTGTCACCGGGCTCAACGTCATTCTGGTTCCGGTTCTGGGCGGGCTGTTTTTTGGCCGACCCCTGGGATTCAAGCTCGGTATCAGCGTGGCTCTTGCCGGGGCCGGGCTGTTCTTCCTGTGTACCGACGGTACCATGGCCGTGAACAAGGGAGATCTCATTGTCATTCTCTGCGCTGTTTCCATTGCCCTGCACATCATTTATACGGCCAGGTTTGTTCAAAACTGCGACGCCTACTGGCTTACGGCCGTTCAAATCGGCATGGTGGCCCTGTGCTCCAACATGTGCGCCTGGACCCGGGGGTATGAGGTGGTTTTCTGGGAACCGGACATCCTCTGGGCCATGGTTATTTGCGTGGTTTTTGCCACGGTTTTTGCCTTTCTGGTTCAGACGTCCATGCAGCGGTATACCTCCCCGGTGAAAACCGCCCTCATCTTTTGTCTGGAACCGGTTTTTGGGGCCGTGTACGCCCATGTGTTCGCCCATGAACGGTTGGGCAAGTGGGGGTGGCTTGGGGCCCTTTTCATTTTCGGGGCCATGGTTCTGGCCGAGTGGCCCCAACGGCGTGCTCGCGGATCATCGTAGAAGGGGTATACGTGTTCATTCTGACAGAACGCATCGGGTGTGTTCATGCAACAAAGGCTGCCATTGGGCAGCCTTTGTTGCATGAACAGGATTCCGCCTTTGAAACGGATTCTGCCGTGTTACTTGAACAAGCCTTCCAGCACTTTGCCCGGGTCGATGCCGCCGGGCTTTTTGTCCTTGAACAGCTTTTCCGTGGCCTTTTCCTTGAGTTCCTGCAACCCCTTGTCCCTGAGCAGACTCCCGATGTCCAACCGGAAGGACGGCTTGGCAAAGGTGCCGGAGATACGCACGGGTACGGTCAGTCCGGCGAGCTCGGCCAGGGGCTCTCCCTGCTGACCCTTGAGGCTGGAGACAATGGTGGCCTTGAGCAGGTAATCCATGCCTTCCCTGGGCAGATCAAAGGTTCCGGAACCATTGACCCGCATGAGCGGGGACATCATGAGCAGATCCCGGTTGTCCACAATTCCCCGGGTGATGGTGGCTGTCCCGCCAAGGGAGGCAAAGTCCGTCTGGTTGACATCAGAGGGGTCGGGTGTTCCGCCCTTGATCCTGGTCACTGCGTCCCTGATCATTTTGGGCAGGTTGATTCCCTTGATGGCTCCATCCTTGAATTCAAAGGCCATCTTGCCGTTCAGTCCGGCCTTGAGTTCGTTGACGCTCATCCCTGAAGTGCTCAGGGAGCCCGAACTCATGGTGGTTCCGGTGAGGGTGTCCTTACCGGTCATGTCCTTGAGCAGCGGTCCCATTTGTATGGAGGAGATCCGGTGGGTCACATGCATCTTGGGGGTCTTGCCCCGCACATCAAGCACGGTAGTTCCGTCAAAGGTTCCTTCATACAGGTTGGCCGCGATGGGATCCATGGTGATCAGCCCCTGTTTGGCAACCAGCTGGACCAGCAGGGAGGACAGGTTGAGCTTGTTCACCGTGATGGTGTCCATGGTCAGTTTGCCGTTGACATCCAGGTTTCGCAAGGTGTCCAGGGGCAGGGGAATGGGGACGACTTCCGTTTGGGTGCTGGTGGCCGTTTTGGATGATCGGCTCGGAGAAGAGGCTTGCCTGTTCGATTGGGCAGCATCCGATTCGCTGGTCCCGTCGTCCGGGGCGGCTACAAGATACCGGTCTACATTGATGGTATCCACGTGAACCTGAAAGGTTATGGCCGGATGGTCAAAATGCTTGACCTGACCGGTTCCCTGCACCGTGGTCGCGTCCAGCTTCATGGTCAAAGCGGTCAGGGCTGCCTGATCTTTTCCAGCCGAGAAGTTCATGTCTGCCTGCAGGTTGGTCAGGGCAGTGGGGTCGGCGGTCTGCACGGGGGGAAGTCCCATGGTTGTCAAAAATTTCTTGGGATTGAAGGGGGCCAGGTGCAAGTCCCCCTTGAGCCTGGGCTCGGCAAGGATGGTTTGGCCGTTGATGGCGCCGGTGAGCTGCAGGCCATGGGAGGACAGCTGGATATGGGAGATGGTCAGGGTTTCCTGACGGAGATCGGCGGCCATGTCCATGGTCAGGTCGAGATCCAGTTTGCCGCCGGGAAGAGCCTGACCTGTTCCGCTCATGTTCAGGGCGGCCGCTGATACGGAGTAGGTTCCGGACTGGGGATCGACAAGGGGAGTTCCCTTGAAGGTGATTCGGGCCGTGAGTTGGGGTTCGGACATCTGCACATCAAAGGCGAAAAAAAGGTCAAAGGGAGAACCCAGAGTGATATGGTCGGCGGACATCTCCACATTGGTCAGCTTGGTCGAAACCTTGTTGACCAGGTCGTGCAGGGTAATTTGACCGTTGGTGATCCGCACCCCGTCAATGGTCAGGGCGGCCAGAGCAAGGCCCTTGCGCTGGGCATCGGGAGCTTGTTGGGGTTGTTGGTCCGGAACCGGCTTGTCGGATGGGGGGGTATCCTTTGTGCCCAGATCCGACCAATTGGTGGTTCCCTGGGGTCCTTTTTCCAGGTTGAGTCGGAATCCGTCCAGGACAATGGTTCCAATGCGAATTTCCTTGTGCAGCAGGGGCAGGAGCTTGATGCGTATCTGGGCCTTGTCAATTTCGGCAAACATCTTGTCCGAGAATGCGGGCGCATTCCCCAGGCTGACCCGACCCAGTTCGAGGCCCAGCCAGGGAAACACGGACATATTGATATCTCCGGGGATGGTGAGTTCCCTGCCGGTTTGTTTTTTGACTGCGGCAGCTATGTCCTCCTTGTAGTCGTTGGGATCGACGAGAAAGAAAAGAGCGGCCATGGTTCCGCCAACTAGGATGATCAGGATGCAGCAGATAATGAGAATGATTTTCAGAGCGCGCATGCACAACCTCCAGGTTATGGCGAGGGAGAAAACAGCAGGGGGATCAGACGTTCTATACTAAAAAAAAACCAGTGATTTTTGTCAAGGACATTATGGTGGCTATGCCAGACGGCGGGGGGTGTCCGCCAGTCGCCATCGTTTGCGTACCTGCCGGGGAATGAAGGTGGCCATGAGGAAACCGGGATGAAAAAAGCACAAGGGGTTCTGGAGGATGGTATCTGGAAGGATGTGGTACCATTTGTACCCGAGACTTTTGAAATACTCCCTGGCCTGGTGACAGAGACCTGCCTGCCGGGCTGCGGCCAGAGCGGCGTCGCGTTGGCAACGCGATGAGGCAAACAGTTTGAAAAAGCGGGTTCGGAATCCGTACCGGTTCGTGATTTCCACCAACCTCTTGAATTCTTGAAAACGGGACAGGGCATCGGCCTGACAGAGAATCACGCCCCATGCAAACAGACCGCATAAAATCATGAACATCCATGCCCATCCGACCATGTCCGTGACCAGGAGTTCCCTGGCCTTGATCCCGGCCATCCAGGACAGCAGGGAGACCTTGATGCTGGTCAGATGGGGAAAAGGGGCGACGCGGAAATAGAGATACAGGGAAACAAGGATTTTGATCATGCCGGGATGCAGGTATGCGGAAGCCTGGTGGATGCTGTGCGGGAAGATCGGAGTACAGGAACGCTTGTTCATTCGGTGGATACGTGCATGACCCTGCGGATGGTTTGAATGATCGTTTCCAGATTGGAAACGGGTTTGTGCAGGATTTGTTCGGACGTTATGCCCATGGCCTTGAGCTCTGGTGCGATTTGATAGGTGACCGAGCCCGTATGAACGATATACCTGAGGTCTGGCTGGATGTTTCTTGCCTTGACAATGGTTTGGGTTCCGTCAATGCCGGGCAGTCGAACATCGACAATGGCCAAGTCCATGGGATGGTCGGCGAGCACGTCCAATGCCTTTTCGCCGTTTTCTGCCGTGAACACCGTAAATCCCAGGTCCTCCAGGTAGTCGGCCAGGCTTTCGCGGACCCCTGCTTCATCGTCCACGATCAATATCTTGAGCACCTTGTCCATGGCAATCATCCTGTTGGTTGATGCCTGCAGCAGCAGACAGCAACGGTTGCCCCAACCCCCGTTTCCAAGAGAGTGTATGGCGTGAAGATACTTCTCATACAGCCGCCAATAGAGGATTTCTACGATACCGACGTTCGTCTCCAGCCGTTGGGACTTTGCTATCTCAAGGCTGTCGTTAACCGGGCATTCCCTGAAATAGAGGTTCTGGTCAAGGATTTTCATCAGGGGTGTGGTCGTCGGACCATCTCCCTGCCCAGAGAATTGCGCTATCTCAAGACCTATTACCCCGGGCACGATCAAAGTCCGTTCTCGTCATTTTCCCAATACTTCCATTTTGGAGCCGATGTGGACACCATAGCCCATTTCGTGCAGGAATACCAACCCCATCTTGTGGGAATCTCTTCACTTTTTTCTCCGTATTATCGGGAAGTCCTTGCCTGTGCCCGGGCCATCAAACAGTGCATTGATCTTCCCATTCTGATTGGGGGCAGTCATGCCAGTGCGGCGCCCTTGACCCTGCTTGAAGACAGGAACGTGGATTTTGTCATCCAGGGTGAGGGAGAGCGGCCTTTTGTCGCCTTTTTGCAAGCCTTGACCAGTGACCGGGCCTGGGAACGGGTCCCCAACCTAGGATGGAAAAACAAGGGCCGGTGCATTCTCAATCCGGTGGAACCCAATTATCCCTTTGCTTCATTGCCTTTTCCCGATCTCTCGGATCTTGATCCCCGGGACTACACATTTCAGGGGCAGCCCATGTGTTTTGTGACCACATCCCGGGGCTGTCCCCATCGATGCGCTTTCTGCTCCGTACACCTGACCTTTGGACATGGGTATCAGCACCGTGATCCAGCTGATATTGTGGAGGAAATCCGTTTGCGATACGCTCAGGGCTATCGTGTCTTTGATTTTGAGGACGACAACCTGACCTTGAACAAACACGATTTTTCGACCCTCCTGGATCTGCTCATGGAGACCTTTGCCGGCAAACAGGTTCGCTTTCTGGCCATGAATGGGATTTCCTATCTGCATCTGGACAGGGAGCTGCTCGCAAAGATGCGTCGGGTCGGTTTCACCCACGTCAACCTCTCCCTTGTTTCGGCCCAGGCGGCAACCCTTTCCCGGATGCATCGGCCCCATCCCGTGGCCCGATTCAAGGAGGTGGCCCTGGCCGCCTGTGAAATCGGAATGCACACCGTGGCCTACCTCATCCTTGGCCTGCCAGGGGAAACCCTGGATGAAATGATCCAAACCCTGGTGCTTTTGGCCCGGCTTCCGGTGCTTGTGGGGGCCTCCATTTTTTATCTCACACCGGGGAGTGCCCTTGCCCGGGATTTTCCGCCCATGACAGCCGAGGACATTTTTGCCTCGCGCTCCACAGCCATGGCCGTTACAACCGAAGCCTTTACTCGGGATGATATCTACACCCTGTTTGTGACCGCACGGATTATCAATTTTTTCAAAGGCTGTGTGGTGGATACCCCGAAGAAAACCGTTTTTGAGGTTCTTGATGCGGCTCGCGGCAGGGGCGGTCGGGATCGATTGGGAGCGGACATCCTGCTTCGACTGTGCAACGAAGGCGTCCTTTACGGGGCTGGAAGAAACAAATGGTTTCCCCTGCCCCGATTTCGCAAAGCCCTTTTTGATCGGATCATGGCCTGCACGAACGAAATCGTTACGCTTGAGGGCAAGCGGATATCATGTTGTCAATGGGGATGAGGTCGCACCCCGGAGAGCAAAGGAGGGGATAATGCTGAAGAGGGGGCTATTTGTATCGTTGACGCTTGATAGCGTACATGGCCTGGTCGGCATGCACCATGAGTTCCTGCATGGTCTGACCCGGTTTGAATCCGGAAACACCAATAGATGCGGAAAGACTTGTGGAAGAAGTTTCGTTGCCCACGGGAATGTCAGCAATACGGGCTTCCATCCGTGCGATGAGCCGTTTGGTTTTTTCATGGGCCACTCCAGGAAGAAGTATCACGAATTCGTCTCCGCTCAAACGAACGACCATGTCATACTTGCGCACCAGATTCTTGAGACATGAGGCAACTTTTTTGAGAAGATCGTCACCGATATGATGTCCATAGTTGTCGTTGACGGCCTTGAACTCATTCAGATCGATGAACAGCAGGGTAACCGGAAAGGCTTTCCGTTCGGCAAATTCCAGTATCTGTTGCCCGTAGGCCATGAGATAAGCCCTGTTGGGAACCCCTGTGAGGGGGTCGGTGAATCGTTCTTTTTCCAGAAATTTCTGGGCCCGGAGCATGGAAACGGTACAGCCGAAAATATAGCAGAAATGTTTGAGATAATCCGTAGCCTTATTGGGGGAATACCGATCCGGCGCCTGGTCGTGCAGACAGATGAGGCCAGCCGGGCAATCATTGTTTCTCCGTTCGTAAAACGGATACACTAGGCAGGATCCCCGGGGGTATGCTGTATTCCGAAAAGCGAACAAATCCGCCATACCTCCCGGCATATCAATGTGCTGCATATCCCTGCACGGTCCAAGAAAAAGTTGTTCTTCTGTCGAAGCGATCCGCGCGCAAATCGCCTGCAAGGTCTCCTGGTTAAGAATGTCTATGCCCTCGGGCACAAAGTCTCCATATAAATCCTTGTCAAGGAAGAGCCGTATACCGTCCGTATTAAGCAGTTTGGCGATTTTTACAATGATAGCAGGAACTTGATTAAAATCTTCTGCGTTTTGAAGCATTTTGATGGCCTGGTCAAACCGGGCAAAGGTTTCTGCGTTGCCGCGCTGTATGGCGATAACAGTCTCAAGCTTGTCCCGGGTAGTGGCAACAAGGTCTTGAAGTCGGCAGATTTCAGATTCCATAACATTGATTGACACGGAATCTGGAAGGTCGTCGCCTTGTTCCGTTGCAGCCACACCCTTGCGGAGATCTTCCAGAAGTTTCAGGGCCTGATCCCGGTCGTTCGCCCTGACAGACAGTTCGATTGCGCGTAGTCGATCCAGGAGCCAGTCGTGGACATGGAATTGGCTCTTGGCGGAAAGAGGTGAACGCAATGTGGAAGCAGGTATCATGAAACAGTGGCCAATATTTTGTATTGTATTTGTATATCAATTATTGAGTAACGAACTATATGATTCGATGGACTATATTGCGCGTTTCGTCAAGGAGTGATTCCTGGGAACAGGGGACAGTCGTAGTCTATTTTGGTAAGACAACGTGCAAAAATCTGTGAATTGAGTGTGATCTTTACCATGAGCGGGAATTTTTTGCGCAGGAGTTTGATAGCCCTTGTGTCAAAACCGTTTACAACAGGAAAAACAGAATCCAATTCGCAAATTGTCATACAAAGGGCAAGAAAATGTCACAAACTCCGGGTAAATGAACTCTGGTTTTCATTTTTTCGGAGTCATGCCATGAAGCGTTCCATTCGAGTCGTTTTCCTGATGTTTTGTCTGAGTATGTCCATCATTCCGGTGGGTTGTGTAGGAGAGATTGCCGTACGTCAAGCCGCGGACAGTCTCCTTGAGCAGGCCAAAGAGCGACTGGCAATGGAACGGGATATTGCCCGGGATGGTCTACATCAGAAGCTTGAGGTGTGGAAGCGGGAGGTTGCGCTGCTTGCAGGCAGAAGCGAGGTCTACAACGCCATTGTCATGTTCCAGGATTATTTCAGTGATGCTTCTGCCCAAAAAGGGGAGCCTGCAAATGTGGACACTCCCGAATATGAAGACAATTACACCTATGTACTCCCTTCCTTCCAGGCCTATTCCGGGCTGCTGGGCTACGAAGATCTTCTCCTGATTGATGATTATGGTCGTATTGTGTTCAGTCTGAAAAAAAGGAGTGATCTTGGCCAAGACCTCAACCATGAATTTTTGTGTGACAAGCCCCTTGCTCATGTCTGGAAGCAGGCCATGCAGGGCCGTCAAAGCGTTTCGGATTTGTTGCCCTATGAACCCGCCGGTGGGGAGCCCTGTGCCTTTGTGGGTGCGCCGGTTCTAGACCATACCGGCGAGCACGCCGGAGCAGCCATCCTTGTTGTCGGGCCGAATCATCTGGCATCCATTCTGGACAGTACGGGTGTCCAGGCAGACGGGGTCAAGACCCTGGCTTTTGGTCAGGATCTTTTGGGGCGCCATAGAAAACAGGAGCCGGTTGCCACGTTTTTTCTGCCCGGGTTGAATGATCCGGTCCAACGAGCTCTCAAGGGGGAGACCGGGATTGTTCCGGCCAGGGACCGCTTGGGCAATGAACTCCTTGTGGCCTTTGCTCCTTTTAACATGGGCTCCAATGCATGGGCCCTGGTTACCCGCGCGGATATGGGCACGATCCTTGAGTCCACGGTCCATCTCAGACATCAGGTTTTCATTCTGGGGATGCTGCTGTCAGTGGTTGTGGTTGTTTTGGCTGTTTTTTTTCTCAGCCGGGAATTGTTCAGACCATTGGAGCGTATCAAGGGGTTTGCCTGTGCTGTGGCCCAAGGTGATTTGGAAGCCAAGATGGACGCGACATTCAGGCCTGAATGGGAGGTCCTCAAAAAGGCCATTTTCATCATGGTTTCAAATCTGCGCACGCAGACTGACGATGCTCGACACAAAGCCGAACAGGCCGAGATACATGCCAAGCGCGCCCAGGAATCCGAGGCCGAGACCGAGGCCCAGCAGCAACAGCTGGCCAAAATGCTTGGAACCCTGAATACCCTGGTTCGCAAGGCTGATGAGCTGACCTTGGTCATCCTTGATCTGGCCGGAGAACTCAATCTGGAACTCAACACCGTGGGTGGCGGGGCCAGGGACCAAAAAGAGCACGCTTCCCAGATCTCCGAAGCCATGACCGTGATGCTCCAAGCGGTGGAAGATGTTGCTGCGGCAGCTCGACATGGAGTCAAGGGATCCCGGTGTGTCAGGCAGAAGGCCGATGACGGATTGGAGCGCGTCCAGGCCAGCGTGGATGCTGTTTCTTCGGTCAGCAAAATGACGGACAAGTTGAAGGCTGATTTGGATGGGCTGGGTAATATGCTCGGTCAGATCACGTCCATTGCCGGGATTATCGGAGACATTGCTGACCAGACCAACCTGCTGGCCCTGAATGCGGCCATTGAAGCGGCTCGTGCCGGAGAGGCCGGGCGAGGGTTTGCCGTTGTGGCCGATGAAGTGCGCAAGCTTGCGGAACGAACCATGTCCGCAACCAAGGAAGTTACCGCCAATGTGGATTCCACGCGTTCGGTGATTCTGCAAAGCACGACGCGGATGAAAAATGCAGCCAAGGCTGTTGATCATTGCGTGACCATGTCTGCTGCATCCCGTGAAAGTCTTGAAGAAATTGTTTCCCTTTCCAGGGAGGCTGAAGCGGGTTCCCAAGAGATTCTGCTTCGGTCGGAAGCCCAGTCCACCACTGCCGAGCAGGTGGATTCTGCCCTGCACAAAATGAATCTGTTTGCTGCAACCACCTGTTCCGATGTTCAGAAGGCTCTGGGAATCATTGCCCGGCTGGTTGAGGAGATGGATGTGCTCAAGCAGGTGACACACAATTGTTCCCACGCTGAAAGTCGTTCTGCAACAGTTTCGTAAAGAATCAGAAGCCATTCGCTGTATGACCGGAGAACGAGGACCTGAAGTTGCCGGATTTTCGGCATGTTCGTCCAAACAACAATCCCCTGGTTTCCATGATCGGGAAAACCAGGGGATTGTTGTTACCGGTTGATTTTGTCTGTTACCCGTTGTTCACGCTTTGGGGTTCTACCAGGAGAATTCTGGGCGTGACACCGATCCACTGGGCAAAGGCGTGACGGAGACGATCCACCATGGCCCGCTGGCGTTTCATCTGATCAAAGAACAGGGGTTCGGTGATACCGATGCGCAGAACAAGCTGTTGGGTCGGACCTTCTCCCGTGACTTCGGCTTTCCAGGAAACCGCGGTTCCCAAAACATCCGTAAGCACCCGTTCGATCATTTCCGGGGCGATATTGATTCCCTTGACGATCAGAACATCGTCGATCCTGCCCGGAACATGGTCCAAAAGTCGGAACGTGCTGCCACAGGCACAGGGTGAGGTAAGCAATCTGGCCCTATCTCCTGTCCTGTAGCGGATCACCGGAACGGCCTCTTCCACCAGGGTGGTCAGTACCAGTTCGCCCCATTGGCCGGGCGCGACAGGCTTGCCTGATTGGGGATCAATGATTTCCGCATAAACCATGTCTTCCTGCAGGTGCAGCCCTGTTTTTTCCTGACATTGGGCGGCAATGCCAGGTCCGCAGACCGCGCTGAGTCCGTAGATGTCATAGACAGGGGCCTGGAATCCCTGCTCCAGGTCGGCCGCCAGGTTGGTGGACCAGGGCTCGCCCGTGAGCAGAATGGCCTTGAGCCGGAGCATGGAGGGGGTCATACCGCGAGATTCCATGGCTTCCAGGAGAATCCTGGCGTATCCCGGGGTGGCGATGAGGCAGGATGTGCCGAAGTCGCGCATGATTTTGAGCTGTTTGTCCGTATGACCCACCGAGGTGGGAATGGTTGATGCGCCGATTTCCCGGGCTGCATCGTGGAAGGAAAAGGCCCCGGTCCCCAGGCCATAGCGCAGGGTGATCTGGAAAACGTCTTCACTGGTCAAACCGATGGAGGTGTAGACCCGAGCCAGAAGCTTGGCCCTGTTGGTCAGGTCGCGTTCGGAATTGCCAATGACAATGGGGGAGTTGCCCCGTCCCGTGGTGGTATGGATGCGGACAACATCGCGCAAGGGGATGCAGAACATGTCATAGGGATAGGCATCGGACAGATCCTGCTCCGTGGTAAAGGGGAGCTTGACCATATCATCCAGAGATTCGAACTGGTCGGGATTGAATCCCGTCTCCTGGAAGCGTTGCTTGTAAAAGGCCACCCGGCGTCGAACCCTGTGCAGGGTGGATTGCAGCCGCTCAAGCTGGATCTGGCGGATATCTTCCCGGGTCAATCGCAGATGGTGGGCTGGGCAGGGGGACATGTAAAACTCCTGGTGGAAAGTGCGCAGTGCGCAGGTTGTATTGGTCCGGAATGCTGCACCGGTCAAAGGGAATGATGAAAACGGGTTTTCGTGTTCACGTCATCCCGGATCAGGTCCGGGATGACGTGAACAGGGTGTGCTTCGGCCGGTTCCCCCTTGTCTGGTTGATTATTCAGCAAGGGGAGAACCGTGGCTTAGTCCTCCGTTGTGGGATCAAGTCCCCATTGACGCAGGTTGCCCCACCCGCCCTGGAGGTTGACCGTGTCGTTCAGTCCCGCCTTGGTCAGTTTGACCTGGGCTTCGTAGGAACGGGCTCCGGTGTTGCACATCAAAACGATCTTTTTGTCTTTGGGGAGTTCGTCCACATGTTCCTGAATGGTTTCTCCGGTGATGTTCATCCAGAAATCAGGATGTTTTTCCAGGAATTTGATGGCATTATCCCTGTCGCGGCAGTCCAGGACAATGAAATTGTCATCCTTGCGGCCGGCCCACATGCGGGCGAATTCATCCGGCGTGATGGGTGTGTTTCGTCCGGCAAGGATGTTGTCAGCCACATTGGCCACCACGTTGAGCACGTCCATGGCTGCGGCAAACGGGGGGGAATAGGCCAGTTCGAGATTGCTGATATCCTCGATGGTGGGTTTGTATTTGAGGATGGCGGCAACCGCATTGATCCTGCCAGCCACACCTTCGAGGTTTTTGCTCATGCCCTGGATGCCGAGAACACGCCGGGTGCCTTTTTCCACCACCAGTTCCAGGGTGATGAGGGTTTTTTCCGGATAGAAATGGGCATGGTCGAACTGAATGACCTGGGCGCTGATGGCATCGAATCCTTCGGCCTGGGCTCGTTTCAGGGTCAGGCCGGTTCCGGCGATACCCGCATCAAAGAGCTTGATGGACAGGGAACCCACTGCTCCGGGAAAGGTTGCCCGTCCTCCGGCCAGGTTGGTCCCGATGACCCTTCCCTGGCGGTTGGCCATGGAGCCCAGGGGAAACATGGCCGGTTTGCCTGTGATCAGATTCTCAATGGCTACGCAGTCACCGCCGCTGTAGATGTCTGGATCCGAGGTTTGCATGGTCTTGTTGACGAGAATGGCGCCTGTTGACGAGGACACGCTCAATCCGGCATCCCGGGCCAGTTCGGCATTGGGCAGCACGCCTGCGGCCAGGATGACCAGATCTGCCTCCAGGGTCCGTTTGGTGGTAATGACCCGTTCCACTTTGCCCTCACCCTCAATGGCCGTGACCATTTCCGCGAGGTGCAGGGAAACATCGTTGTCCGCGAGGTGCTTCTGGGCCATGGATGCAAGGGTCCTGCTGACAACACCGGGAAGAACCTGGTCGGCAACCTCGATGACCGAGGTTTCAATTCCCCACATGTCCGTGAGGGCCTCGGCCATTTCCAGCCCGATGAACCCGGCACCCACGATGACCGCTCGGGAAACCTTTCCCGTGGTGACCATCTCCCTGATGGTCAGGGCGTCTTCCATGGAACCCACGGCCAGGCAGCCGGGCAGATCGGTCCCGGGGATGGGCAGGGGCCGAGGACGGCTTCCCGTTGCCAGGACCAGCTTGTCGTACCCGATTTCACGGGGTTTTTGGCCTTTTTCCTGGACAAGAACCTTTTTGCGGGCGCGATCAATCTTGAGGACGGTTGTCTCGGAGAGCACATCCACGCCCTTGGCCTGCCTGAAAAAGGCCTCGTCGCGCAGGGCATGGAAATTGGTGGTCCGAAGCTGATCGGGATCGCTGACATCACCGGAAACCAGATAGGGGATGCCGCAACCGCCATAGGAAATGATCTTCTGGGAATCGATCATGGTCACTCTGGCGTCGGGCTGGACCCGCTTGAGTCGGCAGGCCGCTTTGGGGCCTAGGGCTACGCCGCCTATTATGACTACGTGTTGGGACATGGTGTACTCCTGCATTAAAAATAAAGTATGGAGATGAGCTGTTAATCAGTGTACTACTATAGTGCGCAGAGCACAGTGCACATTATGCAGTGCGCAATCAATGAAAATAATCGTGTGACCATATGTACTGATCAGTGTCATGAGCTTTGAGAGCTGGTTGAAATGTTGATTAAATGCGTGTCCATATGTGCGTCGTGATGTCTGGGATGCATGCGGACGGTAATCGATTCTGCCTACTGGCTCCTGTACATTGCGTAGGTTTTCATCCCTCTCTGCCCAGATACGCCTCGATCACGCGCGGGTCCTGCTGGACCTTGCGCGGGGTATTTTCGAGAAGCAGCTGGCCTTCGACCAGGACAAGGACCATGTCCGAAACGGTCATGAGTACATCCATGTCATGTTCGATGATCAATATGGTCAGCCCTGTCTCCTTGCGCAGGGCAAGCAGGAGTTCGGCCAGTTCCTGGGATTCCTGATTGTTCAGCCCGGCTGCTGGTTCGTCCAGAAGAAGGAGCTGGGGATTGCCCATCATGGCCCGGGCGATTTCCAGTCTGCGTTGATCTCCGTAGGAAAGGGCATCCGGTGGGAGTTCGCTTTTGTCGGCCAGGCCCACAAGGTCCAGGTGTTCCCGCGCCTGGGTCATGATGGTGTGTTCGATGGAACCGCCGCCCGGACGCACCAGGGACAGGAGCCCGGGCCGGTACCAGGCATTGGCACCGATGGTCACGTTTTCCAGGCAGGAAAGCTCGGGGTACAGGCTTAAGTTCTGAAAGGTGCGCATCATGCCCTGTCTGCTGCGGGTCTGGGGCGGAAGTCTGGTTAGGTCGCGCCCGGCAAACAAGATGGTTCCGGAACTGGGGAGAATGGTTCCCGAAATGAGGTTGAACAAGGTGGTCTTGCCGGCTCCGTTGGGGCCGATCAGTCCGGTGATCCGTCCCTGGGGAATGGAAAAGCTCACGTCTGAAACGGCCTGGACCCCGCCGAAATGTTTGCTCACCCCGTCCAGAACGAGAAGGGGGTGTTTGGTGTGATCGTCCATGGCTATCGTTCCCATATCTTGTCATATCCCTTGCCCAGGTAGGCTCGCTGGACTCCCTTGTGGTTCAACAGTTCCCGGCCTTCCCCTTCCATGACAACCCGTCCCGTTTCCAGTACATAGGCCCGGTGACAGATTTTGAGGGCCGCCCTGGCGTTTTGTTCCACCAAAAGGACGCTGAGTCCCTGGTTCCGGTTGAGGCTGACAATGGCCTTGAGAATTTCCTGGGAAAGCAGGGGCGAGAGGCCCAGAGAGGGTTCGTCCAGCAGGAGAACCTCGGGGTTGGACATGAGGGCACGGCACAAGGCGACCATCTGCTGTTCTCCGCCGGACAGGCTGGAAGCAGGCCGAGTCCAGAATTTGTTCAAAATGGGGAACTGATCCCGGAGCCGTTGCATGTCGGCCTTGATTCCCTGGCGGTCCTTTCTGGAAAAGGCCCCAAGGGCAAGATTGTCCTGAACGCTCAGGTCACCAAAGAGCTTGCGGCCTTCCGGGCACAGGACCAGTCCGGCCTGCAGGCGCTTTTCCGTGGGCAGGTGCGAAATATCCCTGTCCCGAAACAGGATGGTCCCGGATTGCTGGACAAGAAGCCCCACCAGGGTTTTCAAAAGGGTGGTTTTTCCGGCGCCATTGGCCCCGATGACCGCAACGATTTCGCCCGGATGGAGGTGAAGGGAGACGGTCTTCAGAACATGAATCCGTCCGTAATAGGTTTGCAGACTGCGGACGTTGAGCATGAGTTTTGGTGTTAGGTGTTAGGAAATGTGTCCAGGAACAGTATGGTTTTTCTTTGTGCCTGGTTGCCTGTATGGTGTTTCGGCATGGACGGTATACAAATCCGCCTTGCATTCCAGGCGGGCAAGAGGTGCACAGGAGCACCTGATTCCATGTTGTCTGGGCTGCCATCTGACATGTGCAGTCTCAAACTGCCTTTTCCCTGCGTAACGTTTTGGCCAACACATTGATCAAACCGTGATCCGGCCCCGAGGTTTTGCCGACAATGCCCTGGGGGCGGAAGATAAGGGTCAGGATGAGTAGCAGGCCATAGATCAGTTCCTGATAGTCGGCAAATGCCTGGAGGAATTCCGGCAGCAGAAAGAGAATGGCTGCGCCCATCAATGGCCCGAACACCGTGCCCATGCCGCCGAGAACGACCATGCACAAAAGCAGGATGGATGTGGACAGGCCAAATACGCCGGGCTGGATAAAGGTGATGAAATGGGCGTACAGGGAGCCGGCCACGGCCGCGAAATAGGCGGAAATCCCGAAGCAGAGTACCTTGATGGGCAAGGGAGAGATGCCCATGGTTCTGGCGGTTTGTTCTTCTTCCCGGATGGCGGTCAGGTTTCTGCCGAACTGGCCTGAACGCATGCGCCAGGTGACCAGAAGGCAGAGACCAACCCAGATCCAGACCGGGAGGAGGAATCCGGCTGCGGACAGGCCGAAATTGTCCAATCCGTACAGACCGTCGGGGCCGCCGGTGAATTCGAGATTCTTGATAGTCAGTTCGCAGATGATCCCGAAGCCCAGGGTAACCACGGCCAGATACTCGTCCTTGAGCTTGAGGGCCGGAGGACTGAGGAGGAGGGCAAACACCAGGGCGGGAATGCCGGAAAGGGGCATGAGCAGGGCAAAAGGAATATGGGGAAAGGCCTGTGACACAAGGGCGGATGTGTACGCACCCATGCCGAAAAACGCGCCATGGCCCAGGGAGACCTGACCGGAAAGTCCGACAATGATGTTCAGACTTGAGGCCAGCAAGACATAGATACCCCCGAGGGTGGCAAGGTGAAGGATGTAGTGAAGCATGGTGGTGTCCTTGGCGTGAATGAAGGGTGCTCCCTAGCATGTTTTGCTGCAAATCGTAAGATGCAAAATGGAGGCATCCCGGGGAGGGATGGAATTTTGGTTGAAATTTGACGTGGTATGCACAATGATCGTGATTCCCTGATCAGGGCGCTGCTGTTTTGACTTTACAAGCCCAAAGAAGGGATTACACAAATACAATGATCGGATTTTTCCAGGAAAAATCGACCGGTCACAAACATCAGGAGCAAAAAAAATGGCGGAAACCGTTGACGAAATAAGCATTGATTGGACTAATGAGGACGGAGAACAGCAGGTCAGGCAGATCAAGAAGCATGTCCTGACCAAGGGAGCCTGGTCAACGATCATGTTCGCCTATGAGGAACGCAATCGTCAAACCGGTGAATTCGGGCCTGTCAAATTCCGGGTCGGACGTTACCAGAAAAAGAATGGCCGGTATCTTCCCCACTCCAAGTTCAATATCTCTTCGGTCAAACAGGCCAGGGAGATTGTTGCCAAACTTCAGGAGTGGATGGACGAGGTGGAGGAATAGGGCAATGGCCCAACCCGGAACAGGCGCGAGCGCATGCGGTACTGTACCGGCGATTGAACCGGGGCGGCCTGTATCCTGGACATTTTTTTGCATGAGAATATACCGGTTGGGTGTCATGCCGGAGGATGTCCGGGATGCCTGCTCGTGGGGACAAGACGCCATGGTGGTATGTTTCTTTAATCAGCCTTTTGATCGAAGAGGGATGTGATGGCCCGGAACAACGACATGCCGGAACTGGAACCCGAGGACGTGATTGAGGACGAGCTCGACGAACCCAGACGGTTCAAGGTGCTCATGCACAATGACGACTACACGACCATGGAATTCGTGGTCGAGGTCCTCAAGCGCGTCTTCCACAAGAACGAGGCGGAAGCCAACCTGATCATGATGAATATTCACAAGAACGGGGTCGGTCTGTGCGGAATCTACACGGCCGAAATTGCCGAGACAAAGGTCTCGCTGGTGCATTCCATGGCTCATGGCAAGGGATATCCCCTCAAATGCACAATGGAAGAGGTGTAAATGATCAGCAGAGAACTGGAAAAGATCATCGCCCTGGCCATCAGGGAGGTGAAGGTGCGTCACCATGAATTTCTGACCCTGGAACATCTTTTGTTCGCCTTTGCCATTGATCCCGAGGGCAAGGAACTGCTGGACGGTGTCGGCGCGGACGTCCACCGGCTCAAGAATCTGCTTACCCGGTTTTTCCAGGAGCATGTGGAGGTCCAGCCGCACACGGATTACGAGATTGTCCAGACCATCGGGGTTCAGCGGGTCATGCAACGGGCCATGAACCATACCCGTTCGGCGGGCAAGGAGATTGTCCGGTCCGGGGATTTCCTGGCAGCCATGCTTGAGGAGCAGGATTCCTTTGCCGTGTATTATCTGACTTCCATGGGGGTCACCCGGCTGGGAGTGCTCGAATACATTTCCCACAATCCCGGACAGGAAGAGGAAGCCTCGGCCAAGCCTGGCAAGAAGTCCATGCTTGCCCAATACTGCGTGGATCTTGTGAAAAAAGCCCAGGAGGGCAAGATCGATCCCCTGGTGGGACGTGAGGACGAACTGCGGCGGGTCATCCAGGTATTGGCCCGGCGCAGGAAGAACAATCCTGTTTTTGTGGGCGATCCCGGCGTGGGCAAAACCGCCATGGCCGAAGGGCTGGCCTTGCGCATCGCCAAGCAGGATGTGCCTGAACCCTTCAAGAATGTGCGCATCTTTGCCCTGGACATGGGGGCCCTTTTGGCTGGAACCAAGTTCCGGGGGGATTTCGAGGCCCGTCTCAAGGGCGTGATCAAGGAAATCACCAAAATTCCCGAGGCCATTTTGTTCATTGACGAAATCCATACCATTGTGGGGGCCGGGGCCACCAGCAGCGGGACCATGGATGCCTCCAACATCCTCAAGCCTGTTTTGGGATCAGGAGAACTCCGGTGCATCGGATCAACCACCTTTGAAGAGTACAAGAACCATTTTGAAAAGGACCGGGCCCTGTCACGCCGGTTTCAGAAAATCGATCTCAATGAGCCGTCCATTGAGGAGAGCGTGAAAATTCTTGAAGGGCTGCGTCCCCATTACGAGGATTTCCACCAGGTCAAATACAGGCCCACGGCCCTGCGCGCGGCCGTGGAACTGGCCGCCAGGCACATCAACGACAGGTTTTTGCCCGACAAGGCCATTGACGTCATGGATGAGGCCGGAGCCGTGTTCCGGTTGAGCTCGTCCTCCAAAAAAAGCATCACCAAAACCGATGTGGAAAAGGTGGTTGCCCGCATGGCCGGCATCCCAAGCCAGAGCATCACCTCCTCGGAAAAGGACCAGCTGGGCAATCTCGAGGCCCGCATCACCTCCCAGGTGTATGGACAGGATGAAGCTGTAAAGACCCTGACCCGGGCCATCAAGCGGTCCCGGGCAGGGCTCGGGGATCAGCGCAAGCCTTCGGGATGCTTCCTCATGGTCGGTCCTACCGGTGTGGGCAAGACCGAACTGGCCCGTCAGCTGGCCAAGGCCATGGCCGTGGAGTTTGTCCGTTTTGACATGAGCGAGTACATGGAAAAGCACGCCGTGGCCCGGCTCATCGGTGCCCCTCCCGGGTATGTGGGGTTTGAGCAGGGGGGCCTTCTCACGGATGCAGTGCGCAAAAATCCCTATTGCGTTCTCCTGCTGGATGAGATCGAAAAGGCCCACGAAGACATGTTCAACATCCTTCTTCAGGTCATGGACCATGCCACCCTGACGGACAATAACGGGCGCAAGGCGGATTTCCGTCATGTTATTCTGCTTATGACCTCCAATGTGGGGGCCCGGGAGATGGCTGCGTCTCCCATCGGATTCGGAGCCACCAGCGCTTCGGATGTTTCCGATCGGGGACTCAAGGCGGCCGAAAAGCTGTTCAGTCCGGAATTCAGAAACCGTCTGGATGCCATTGTCCAATTCCATTCCCTGGATCAGTCCGTCATGGAAAAGGTGGTGGACAAGTACATTGCCGAGCTCAATGAACGTTCGGCTCCGCGCAAGGTCCGATTGGAGCTGACCCCCCAGGCCAGAAAATGGTTGGCTGACAAGGGATATGATCCGGCTTACGGCGCCAGGCCCCTGTCCCGGCTCATTGAACGAGAGATTGGAGACGTGGTTACCGACGAGATCCTTTTTGGCAAGCTCGCCAAGGGCGGTGTGGTCACCGTGGGATTTTCCAAGAAGTCAGGGCTTACCTTCCGTTATGCCAGTGCAGCCAAGTAATGGGGCGCCAATGATTAACCCTGCTGTCCAATAACCCTCATGCCTGTTTTCTATCTGTCCAGCGATCCCCTGTTTCCGGATCCGGAATTGGCCGAACCGGACGGCCTGCTGGCCGTTGGCGGTGATCTGCAGCTTGATCGCCTGGTCATCGCCTATTCCCGGGGGATCTTTCCCTGGTACAGTGAGGGCATGCCCATCCTGTGGTGGTCGCCAGACCCCCGTCCGGTCATTTTTCCGAAAAAGCTCCATGTACCCAGACGGTTTGAGCGTTTTTTGCGGCAACATCCCTTTCGAGTAACGGTTGATCGTGACTTTTACGGGGTCATTCAGGCCTGTGCCACCATGGATCGCGGGGATAACCAGGGGACATGGCTTCTTCCGGAAATGATCGAGGCCTATGAAAACATGTACCGCCACGGCTATGCCCATTCCGTGGAGGTCTGGAAGGCCGGAGAGTTGGTGGGAGGTTTCTACGGAGTGGCCCTGGGAAGGGTGTTTTTCGGGGAGTCCATGTTTCACCGCTGTTCCGAAGCGGCCAAGGTCGGTTTTGTTCTGTTTGTCCGCCATCTGGCCTCATTGGGATTTACCATGGTCGACTGCCAGCAGACCACGGCACACATGGTCCGCTTCGGAGCGCAGGAAATTCCGCGGCAACAATTTCTTGCCGGGATCAGGGACGGTATCCGGGGATGCCGTTTGCAAACGCATTTTGGTCGCGAGTTGCTTTTGCAGGGCGATCTGGCGGAGTATACGGATTGTGTTCTGGCGTAACGGCCCGTGAATGCCGGGTTTCAGGATGTGATCAGATCCAGAAATTCCTGTTCGGAAATGATTTTGGTGCCCAGCTTTTCTGCCTGGGCTTTTTTAGTGGCTCCTACCTTTTCACCGCATACCAGATAGTCTGTTGCTTTGGAAACAGCGCTTTGAACCCTGGCCCCCATGGTCCGGGCCATGTTCTGCATGTCCTGTCGGGTCCCGTGGACCATCTTTCCGGTGAACACGATGCCCTTGTCCTTGATGGGAGAATCCATCTGAGCCATCTCGGATGCCAGGGGGGTGTGCTGCAGATTGAACCCCAAGGCCAGCATATGCTCAATGGTTGATCGGATCCGTTGTATGCCCCTGGAAATGGATTGGCTGGTGATGGCGCCAAATCCGTTGATGGCCAGGATGTCTCCGGCCGTGATGCGGGTGATGGTATCAATGGGATGGTGTTCAAGGAGTTTGCGGCTGTCCCCCTTGCCGAGATCGGGAATGCCAAAGGCGGCCAGAAACCGCCAGTCTTCCACCGGCTTGGTCCTGCTGATGGTCAGTGCCTGATGGAGATTTCGGGATTGCACCGGGCCAAATCCCATGCGTATGAAATCCTGTTGGGTCAGGGCGTAGACCTGTTCCAGGGTATGTACCCCGTTGTCCACCAGCTTTTCTACGGTCTTGGTTCCGTACCAGTCGGCCGTGCCCAGGATGTTGAACCAATGCTCGATTGCCTGACGGATTTGCGCCGGACATTGCGCGTTGGGGCAGATGAGAAAATCATTGTCTTCCACAAGCGGGGTGGAGCAGACCGGACAGGTGTGGGGAATGTCCATGGTCTTTGCTTCTGTTATCACGGCCTCGAGTTTGGGAATGACCTCACCGCTTCGGATGATTTCAATGATGGCCCCTTTGCCGATACGCCTTTTTTTCAAGAAACCCGCATTATGGGCCGTGACCCGTTTGATGGTTGCCCCTGACAGGGGCACGGGTTCCACCAGCATGACCGGAGTAACCTTGCCGGTTCTGCCCACCTGCCAGAGGATTTTCCGGACCCGTGTTCTGGCGGTCTCTCCCTTGTCCTTGACCGCGATTTGCCACCGGTAGTGGTGGTTGGTGGCGCCCATGGCGTCCCTGATCTCCTGTTCCACGACCTCGACCACCAACCCATCCATGGGATAGTCCACTTTTTCCCTGAGGTCCTGTTTGATGGTTTCAATGGCCTTTACAAGCTCGTCACCGTTTCCCGTCCATTGGGGAAGGGTTGCGTAGGGGACAAAACGCACGGCCTTGTCCTCCAGAGCCTGCAGGGCCAGGGTGTTCACCGTATCCGATGACACAATGCCCACCACCAGGTTTCTGGGATGCTCGAATTTGTCGGCAAGGTGTTCCTGAAAATAGGAAAGGGAGATGACCAGCTCGCCCAGACCCAGGCCCCGTTGACCAACCACCTCGACCCCCTTGTCCAGGGCCGAAGTGATGTCGAACCCGGTCCATCCGTTGCCCCGCGAAGCAAGAATATGGCCGTCGTCGCGTCCGGCAAGACCGTCCAGTTTAGGCGTGACCCTGAAGGTGATGTGCTGGGGTTCCAGGGGGGCGGCTTCCTTGTAAACCCGATCCACAAACCGTTGGAGTTCGGCGATGGTGTAGGCCTTGTCCGTGGAAAGCATGGGCACGGGATGGCGGATTTCCTGCTTGTTGCTGAATACCTCGGGCTCGACCTGGTGCAAAAAGGGGTTGTCCGGATCAAGCCTGCGCAGGGTCTCGACCAGATTGTCGTATTCCGCATCGCTCACAAGAGGGTTCCCGGCCCTGTAGGCCTTGTTGTACGTGTTCAGGCGTTGGACCAGAATGGCGATGGAGGATGAATCAGGCATGATGGATTGTGGGGGTTGGATGTTGGGTACGAGGGCCGAAGAAGTTCAATCCATGTCCTGCCAGGGGTTCAGCATGGGTGCAGGATTGGAAACATGGGTTTTTAAGGGATACCGCGGGATTTGCCAAGAACAATCCATGGCCCTTTTTCAAGCCACAAACCCATTTGTCATCCTGTATACTCTTCGATATATGGCGTAATTGCGGTCATCAGACCGCGGTTGAAAATGGTCCGGGTGCAAGGTTGTTTGGGGTTTTGTGCCCATAATCATTCAAGGAGCATCATAATGAGTGCAGTACCTGTCATCATCATGGGGGCCAATGGACGCATGGGCTCCACATTGAGCCACATGGCTGTTCATGATCCGGAATTGGAACTGGCTGGTCTGGTGGAACGGAAAGGACGACAACACGGGCTGGAGGGGTTCGGGTGTCCGGTGGTTGAGGATGTCCGGGAGCTTTTGGATATTTCAGGTGCCGTGGTCATCGACTTTACGGCCCCTGCAGTCACCATGGATGTGGCGGCCAAGGCAGCCGAGAGGTCAGTCCCCCTGGTCATGGGAACAACCGGGTTGAACCAGGAAGAACTGGATCGACTCGAGCAACTGGCTTCAAGGACCCCCATGTTCTGGGCCCCCAACATGAGCGTGGGTGTCAATGCCCTGCTTCGCTGCCTGCCGGATCTGGTTCGCATCCTGGGAGAGGACTATGACCTTGAGGTCATGGAGATCCATCACAAACACAAAAAGGATGCCCCCAGCGGGACCGCTCTCAAGCTGGCCCAATGTCTGGCAAAGGCCAGGAACAAGGCACTGGATGACGTGGGCTGTTTTTCCCGGCATGGTATCATCGGGGAACGACCCAAGGGCCAGATAGGGGTGCAGACCCTGCGAGGGGGTGATGTGGTGGGGGATCATACGGTGTATTGCCTGGGACCCGGGGAACGCATTGAAATCACCCACCGGGCTCACTCCAGAGAGACCTTTGCCAGTGGGGCCCTGCGCGCCGCCAAGTGGATCGGTTCCCAGCAACCGGGAAGATTGTATACCATGGCTGACATGCTGGGCTAGTTGGCCGGCCTGTTCCCCCGTGCACCTGGTGCCATGCTGGAACAAGAGGCGTGCGGGTCATTGCCGGGCGTATTCCTGGTAGACCCGCATGATACCCTCTTCCAAATCGATTGTAGGTTTCCAGCCCAGCCCCCGTATGGTCGAGATGTCCAGAAGTTTTCGGGGGGTGCCGTCGGGTTTGGTTGTGTCCCAGAAGATTTCACCTTCATGTCCCACACATGACTGGACCATATGGGCGAGTTCCCTGATGGTCAGATCCTTGCCGCATCCGATATTCACCAGACGGGGAGCCATATCCCGGAGTTCCAGAAGGTGGACGCACGCCCTGGCCAGATCATCCACATGCAGGAATTCCCTCCGTGGCGAACCTGTGCCCCAGAGGGTGACGGGCCGGTGGCCGTCCAGTTTGGCTTCGTGAAATTTGCGGATCATGGCCGGGAGAACATGGCTGGTTTCCAGATCAAAATTGTCTCCGGGGCCATACAGGTTGGTGGGCATGGCCGACCAGTAGGTTGTGCCGTATTCCTGGTTGTAGAACTCGCACATCTTGAGCCCGGCGATCTTGGCAATGGCATAGGCTTCATTGGTGGGTTCCAAGGCCGAGGTGAGCAGGTACTCTTCTTTGATGGGCTGGTCCGCCAGCTTGGGATAAATGCATGATGAACCCAAAAAGAGGAGTTTCCTGACCCCATGGCGATGGGCTGCGTCAATGACATTGGTGGCAATGGCCAGATTCTGAAAGATGAACCTAGCCGGATGGGTGTCATTGGCATGAATGCCCCCGACCTTGGCTGCAGCCAGAAACACATGATCCGGACGCTGGCTTGCAAAAAAGGCATTGACAGCCTGCTGGTTGCACAGGTCGAGCTCCCTGTGGGTCCGGGTGATGATGTTCGTATAGCCTTTGCGTCTGAGTTCCCGGCACAGGGCCGAGCCCACAAGGCCTCGATGGCCGGCAACATAAATGGAATCGGTAGGTTGCATGATCAGCTCCCCCATGGAATATGGGATGTGATCGTGGGATGACCTGTCAAGGACGTATCGGCCACCCCGGGATCATTCATTGTGATTGAGTACGGAAAAACCGGCCTTTTGGCACAGGTTGTCCCGGTCGGCTTCCCTGAGATCGGTCTGGATCATTTCCCGGACAAGTCCGTCAAAATCCGATTCCGGTTTCCAACCAAGTTTTTCTCGGGCCTTGGTGGGATCTCCCAGCAGAAAATCCACTTCCGTGGGCCTGAAGTATCGCGGATCGACGCGCACAAGGATCTTGCCGGTACGTTCATCCCTGCCCACTTCATCAATTCCCTGACCGTCCCAGACAATGGAGATGGCCAGCTCGCCAAAGCTTTTTTCCACAAATTCCCTGACCGAATGGGCCTCTCCCGAGGCAATGACATAATCCTCGGGAGTGTCCTGCTGGAGCATGAGCCACATGGCTCGAACGTAATCCCTGGCATGGCCCCAGTCTCTTTGGGCATCAAGATTGCCGAGATACAGGCAGTCCTGCAGGCCGAGCTTGATGCGGGCGGCGGCCCGGGTGATCTTGCGGGTGACAAAGGTTTCTCCCCGCAGGGGTGATTCATGGTTGAAAAGGATGCCGTTGCAGGCAAACATGTTGTAGGCTTCGCGGTAATTGACCGTTATCCAGTAGGCATAGACCTTGGCCGCGGCATACGGGCTTCTGGGATAAAAGGGCGTGGTTTCCTTTTGCGGGGTTTCCTGGATCTTGCCGAACATTTCGCTGGTTGAGGCCTGATAGAACCGGGTGGATTGCTCCATACCCAGTACCCGGATGGCTTCCAGCAGGCGCAGGGTTCCCAGGGCATCGGAATTGGCCGTGTATTCGGGGGTGTCAAAGGAGACCTGGACATGGCTTTGGGCACCCAGGTTGTAGATCTCGTCGGGTCGGACCTGCTGGATGATTCGGATGAGGTTGGTGGAATCGGTCAGATCCCCGTAGTGCATGAAAAACCGGACGTCTTTTTCGTGGGGGTCCTTGTAGAGATGATCCACCCTGGCGGTATTGAACGAGGATGATCTCCGTTTGATACCGTGGACTTCATAGCCTTTTTCAAGAAGAAATTCTGCCAGGTACGATCCGTCCTGGCCGGTCAGACCGGTGATGAGCGCTTTTTTCATGAAGGCATCCCATGGAGAGTAGGAAAAGGTTGTGGTGCTTGACTGTCTGCTGTCAGCTCGTCTGTGCAGGTCGGGTCCGCAACGATGCACCATGCATAAAGCCTGGTGCATCCGAGGGACGTTTAGCCTGCCTGATTTCAGACATACTTCCTGGCAAACTTAAGCATCTTTTGTGCCTCTACAAAATCAGGATTGATCTCCAGCGCTTTGAGGGCTGTTTTTTCCACGTTTTTCCATTGCCGCCAGTCAATATACACCCGTCCCAGGTTGAAGAGAATATATTCGTCGTTGGGTGAAGTGGCTAAGGCGTGACGGTAGAATCGTTCGGCTTCTTCAAATTTTTTACTTCGGCGAAGGGCCATGCCCAGCTTGTTGAATACCCGGGGGGACTCGGGATTGTTTTCATAGGCGGCCTTGAGGTAGTGGATCGCCTCGTCATAGAGCTCTGCATTCAGAAAGCGTTCTCCAACCTCTGCCTTGAGTTCCATGTCATCGTTGAATTCCTGACACAGTTTGGCAAAAAGATATCTGGCCTTTTCGTATTCCTTGCCGTCCAGAGCTGCCTGGGCTTTGTCCAGCGCCTTTTGTTTCTTATTTTTCCACTCTTCGAGTTTGGCCAGAGCTTCCTTGTTCTTTTCATCCTGAAGGGTTGCAAGGAGTTCGTTGATGGTTTCGTGGAGCTCCATTTCTGTCCCCGGGGTATAGGAAATCAGCAGGGGGAAAATTTTTTTGAGTTCCTGGTCATGACCAAGCTGATAAACGGCCCGCTCGATTTGTTGTTCAAATTCCTTTTTTTCGTGTTTCAGGAACGTTGTACGCAGGAAAAAGGCCAATGCCTCGTGCAGGGAATTGACAGCCGCATACAGCTTTCCCTGTTTGAGCAGTGTGTTGACCCCGGCAAGCTGTTGTTTGATTTTAATGAATGCTGTGTTGCTCATAATGGTCTCCCAAGCTTGAACGGGTTGTTCGTGGGGGCGGTTAATACAGGGAACATAGTGACGTTCGAAAGGTTACCGGGTAAGCATGTCCTTGAATCGGGCGAAAAAATACCTGCTGTCATGGGGGCCGGGTGCGGATTCCGGATGATACTGCACGGCCATGATGGGTTTTGTGGTGTGTCTGAATCCCTCAAGGGTCTGGTCGTTCAGATTGACATGTGTGATTTCAAGGGTGTCAATACCCTGAACATCCACGCAGAATCCATGATTCTGGGAGGAGATTTCGATTTTTCCGGTGGTCAGATCCTTGACCGGGTGGTTGCAGCCATGGTGACCGAACTTGAGCTTGTAACTGGTACCGCCCAGAGCGAGCCCCAGGATTTGGTGCCCCAGGCAGATGCCGGCAATGGGATATCTGGAGGCCAGTTCCCCCACCGTGGCGATGGTCCGAGTCAGAACCGCGGGATCGCCGGGTCCGTTGGAGAGAAAGATGCCGTCGGGTGCCAGCTGGTCCACTTCCCGGGCGGTAAAGGTCGGGGGAACCACGATCATGTCCAGTCCCTGGGCGGCAAGAAGGCGGAGGATATTCCACTTGATCCCGAAATCATAGACAATCACCTTGGGGCCGCAACCGGACCATGCGGCCGGGGTCACTGGTTCATGAAGCTTGTCCGGGTGGCCGTTGACCCATTGGTAAGGACTTGTGGGGGCAACCACATCAACCAGGTTCTGACCTTCCATGGCAGGGATGCTGTTTGCCCTTGCCACCAGTTCCCGGGGATCGTTCTTGCCCGTGGCAATGACGGCCCGCATGGCGCCGTGGATGCGCAGATGTTTGGTCAGGGCTCTGGTATCCAGGTCATGGATGCCCATGACCCCGTGTTCCTTGAGATATTCGGGCAGGCTCTGGGTCGAGCGCCAATTGGAGGGCTTGGCACAGCACTCCTTGCAGATGAGGGCCGCTGCCTGGATCCTGTCGGATTCCACATCTTCGAGATTGACCCCGTAGTTGCCCATGAGCGGATAGGTCATGCAGACCATCTGGCCTCGGTAGGAAGGATCGGTCAGGATTTCCTGATAACCGGTCATGCCGGTGTTGAAGATGACTTCTCCCTGGGTTTCTCCCGGGCCGGTAAAGGATGAACATTCAAAGAAAGTGCCGTCTTCAAGGGCGAGAATCGCTTGCATAGAGGGTAACTCCGACATGGCAGGCGCCATTGTTGTATGGGTGAACGAAAGGTTGTGTGTAACGTGTCAGGACGAGGCAAGCAGTGCGCGTACCTTTTCCAGGTCTTCACGCGTATCCACTCCAATGGAGGGATACTCGGTAAGAGCCACATGGATGGGAATGCCAGCTTCGAGAAGTCGCAGCTGTTCCAGCTTTTCCATGCGCTCAAGGGGGCTTTCGCCCAAAGTCTGAAATTTTTCAAGCACGGGAAACCTGAATCCGTACAAACCGATGTGTCCCAGGAATGAGGAGGAACCGTCTCGGGCAAAGGGAACAGGGGCCCTGGAAAAATACAGACCCCGGCCATCTTGCGAGCGGACCACCTTGACCAGGTTGGGATCCCGGGCCTGCTCGGGGGTAATGGCCTTGGCCAGGGTGGTCACCTGGACATGGGGATCAGCAAACAGTGCCGTGAGTTGGTCGAGCATGGCCGGTTCGAGAACAGGCTCATCGCCCTGGATGTTGACGATGATGGCCTCGGGTCCCACGTCCATCTTGGTGGCCGCTTCCAGAACCCTGTCGGTGCCGCTGGTGTGATCATCTCTGGTTATGATTACCGGGATATCAAGCTCTGTTGCCTTGTCGGCAATGACCGTGCTGTCGGTGGCCAGGACCACGCGGGTCAGCGATGTGGAGCGCACGGCACGTTGATATACATGCCAGAACATGGGTTTGCCCAGGATTTCGGCCATGGGCTTGCCCGGGAAACGGGAAGAGCCGTACCTGGCAGGGATGATTCCGTATATGGGTTGGGACATGGGATTTTGTGTTGAGGTTGTTGGGTTTACAAAGTGGGAGTGTGTGCGGTGTTACCTTGGTGGAGACAAAAGGGCGTGCTGAAGAGCTTGTTCAAAGGATTCCGGCCAATGTCGGCAGGATCCTGCTTCAGATGACCATCTCCTGTCCCGGGGGCGTCACGCTGGGTCAAAGGTTCAGCAGGCTGGCGATCCGTGCTCCAACCAGGGCGGTGCCCCCCCTGCGGGAGGCAAGATAGGCCTCGGCTGCGGCCCGGACTTTTTCCCGGGACATGGAGGCTGCCGCACCCAGTTCGTTGGCCAGTTGCTGGTGGTCTGAGACCACGGTAACCAGCCCTTGGTCAATGAGTTCCTGGCCGACCCAGTGGAAGTTCTTCCAGAATGGGCCAATGACCGGGCAAACGCCCTGGGCCAGGGGTTCGAGAAAATTCTGGCCACCCAGTGGGGCCAGACTGCCGCCTACAAAGGCCGTCTTGGCCAGGGCGTAAATGTGCTGCAGTTCGCCGAATCGATCCCAGAGGACAACCGTTCCCGGTTTGACGGGTCCGACAAGTTTCGACCGCAGCACCCAGGAAATGGACGTAGATTTGAGAAATGTTTTCCAGGCAGAAATCCGGTGCTGATGCCGGGGAACCAGGGCGATGATGGTTGCCGGGTGATGGCTGACAAGTTGGGTGATGGCGGCGCTGATAACCGGTTCCTCTTCCTCCCTGATGGACCCCAGGGCCACGAGCTTGGCCGATGGTCTGAAAAAACGGGACAAGGGATTGGCCACATACGGGATGGTCGGGTTTTCACCAATGCGGTCGAATTTGATATTGGGCATGGTCGTCACCCGGGCATCTTTGAAAAGCAGGGAAAACCGGGCACCATCGGCCGAAGATATGGCCATGATATCGGTGGGACCAAGGGATTCAAGAATCGGGCTCAAAGGCATATAGCCAGCAAAACTTGTGGGACTCATGCGGGCGTTGGCAACGAGCACCGGGCATTTGTGCCGCTTGCAGTACCCGAGAATGCCCGGCCAGAGTTCGGTTTCCAGAAGGACCACTGCCCCGGGCGTTGTGCGACGCATGAAACGGCTGATGATCCAGGGGTGATCAAGCGGGCAGATGCTGATGGCCGGGCGGGTTGCCTCCGGACATTTGCGCGCATGCTCCGTGAGGATGTCGTACCCCTGGGAGGTGTTGGTGGTGATGAGTACGGAAAGCTCGGGATGCTCCCTGGCAAGATGGTCGGCAAGGGATATGGCCAGAAAGGCTTCGCCAACAGAGGCGGCCTGCATCCAGATGTCATGATGCTTGCGCCCTATGCTCCATCCCAGTCGAGCAAACCAATGTTCCCTGAGCCGTTTATTCAGGAAAACAAGAGGAAGGGCCAGGGTCCAAAGCAGGGTGTACAGCCCCAAGAACAGAGATGTTTTCATGTGCTTTTCCTCATGCCCAGGGTGATCAGTCGTCCAATGAGATCCTTGAAGGACATGCCCGCGGCAAGGGCTTCCTTGGGCAACAGCGAGGCACTGGTCATTCCCGGCAGGGTATTGGTTTCAAGGGCAAAAGCGCATTGTCTGTCATCAACAATAAAGTCCGTTCGGCTGTAATCCTTGATCCCGAGTATCCTGTGGGCCGTCAGGGCCATGTGCTGGATTTCGGCGAGCAGGCTGTCCTCTAAGGGTGCCGGACAGATCTCTTCGGCTCCCTGGTCTTCGTATTTGCTCGTATAATCGAAAAAGGTCCCCTTCTTGGGGATGATGAGTACGGGAGGCAGGGGGGTGTCGTCCAGAACCGCACAGGTGATTTCCTGGCCCCTGATCTGTTCTTCCACAAGAAGATCCTGGCCGGCAAGGGCCTCGTGCCCCAGGGCTGCTTCAAAGTCCTGGGGGGATCGGGCAAAAAAGATACCGACACTGGATCCTGCGGTGCAGGGCTTGATGACCCGGGGAAAAGGCAGGGAAATCGTTGATGGTTTTTTTCGATCCACAGCCGGGATAAAGGCCCAGTTGGGGGTGTTCACCCCATGGCGCTGGTAGATCATTTTGGTGGCCACCTTGTTCAGGGCCAGTTGGGAAGCCGCAGGTCCTGCTCCCTGGTAGGGGATGGGGACGGTGTCGAGAAGAGACTGGACAAGGCCGTCTTCGCCCGGGGATCCATGCAGGTTGATAAAGGCAAAATCGCATGATTCAGCCGCAGAAATCAGATTGCCAAGGTCGTGAGCAGGATCAAGAAAAACGACGTCATGGCCAAGGTCGTGCAGGGCCTTGGTGATTTCCCGGGCCCCGAGCAGGGCGATTTCCCGTTCACTGGACCAGCCGCCGGCTATCAAAAGAATGCGCATGAAGCGGAACTCCCGTGAGTTGTTCAAGTTGTTGTTCAATGGTTATGATTTGATCGTGGGCCCTGAGGATCATCTTCCTGCGAGAGGTAGAGGTTCCATAGCGGAGCATGAGATCTTCCATGCGGTCTTCAAGGGAAACGATCTCGTTGTGTCTGACCCGTTTGTCGCCATAAGCGACCACCAGAGGGATGAAATGATTTCTGACATCAATCCTGCCGGGCCAGAAAACGTGATGGAACACGGCATGACCAATGGCCGGATTGCCGGTCAGGGCCACAACCCATGCCGCACCGACCTGGGCGTGATTGCCGCCGTGACGGATGCAGTAGGTTTTGGCCAGATCGTGAAGAAGTGCGGCGGCCGTGACCGTTTCCAGAAGATTGCAGGATGCAGGCAGGTTCGGCGCCTTTTCAAGGGTCATGCGGGTAATGGTTGTGGCCACATGGGTAACCGCCAGGCTGTGATCACGGATGTTGTCCAGCATGGCGTAGGTGTCCCACCAGGTCATGCACTGCGAGGGCGTCGGAATCCTCCAGGAGGGGTTGATACGTAACGGAGGCACCTTGGGAAGATCGCAGGATAATGAACCGGATGGGGTCGTGAAGGAAGCAGGGGATGCTTGCGTCATGAGCGTGGGCAGGGCGAGTGGAAAGTGGTCGGATTGTCCGGGCGTCATGGTCGTGCCCGATTGCGTGGGAAAAAAGCATGTCAGCGCCCCTTGGTTGACACGCAATATGCGGAAGCTTATCAACACCTGTCATAAAAAGCAAAGGAGGAAAACAGCCTATGTGCCTGGCAGTTCCCATGGAAATCAAGAGTATCAGCAACAATGTCGCCCAGGTGGAAGTCGGCGGTGTCGCCAATGAGGTTCGTCTCGAGCTCATCGACGAGGAGCCAAAGGTCGGGGATTTTGTCATTGTTCATGCGGGGTTCGCCCTGCGCCGTCTCGACAGGGAGGAGGGCCTTGAAACCATCAAGCTGTTTGAAGAGGGGTTGAACCTTGAACTCACTTGAACAAAAACTCAAAGATCCCAAGCTGTGCCGGTCCATTGTTGGCAGGATCAACGAGGAACTTGATGGGGAACTCAGGTTCATGGAGGTCTGCGGAACCCATACGGTATCCATTTTTCAAAGCGGTGTCCGTTCCCTGCTCCCTGACGGGATCATTCATCTGTCCGGTCCGGGCTGTCCGGTTTGCGTGACCCATGAGCGGGAGGTGGCCGCGTTTCTGGACCTGGCCGAACGCAAGGATGTTATTGTGGCCACCTTTGGCGATCTCATGCGCGTTCCAGGTCCCAACAAGCGCAATCTCAAGGCGGCCCAGGCCGAAGGGGCCAGGATCAAAGTGGTGTATTCCCCCTTTGACGCCGTCAATCTGGCCAAAGAGCATCCAGGGGACAAGGTGGTTTTCCTGGGTGTGGGATTTGAGACCACGGCCCCGACCATTGCCGCGACCATCAAGATCGCCCAGGAAGCGGGCGTGAACAATTTTCTGGTTCTCTCCTTTCACAAACTTGTTCCTCCGGTGATGAAGGTTCTGGTTGAAGATCCGGAGCTTGCGGTCAATGCGTTCATGCTGCCAGGCCATGTCTGCATGGTTTCGGGGCTGGAACCCTATAGATTTTTGGCGGACAAGCACGGTATCCCGGCTGTTGTGACCGGGTTTGAACCCGTGGATATTTTGCGATCTATTCTGACCTTTATACGCATGCGCAACAAGGGCGAGGCCGCTGTGACCAACGGGTATGTCCGGGCGGTTGCTGATGGCGGAAATCCCAAGGCCCAGGCAATCATGAACGAGGTCTTTGAGCCCTGTGATGCCCTGTTTCGGGGCATGGGTTCCATCCCTGCTGCCGGACTCGGCATCCGGGAAGCCTACGGGGATTTTGACGCCATACGCGCCCTTGGTCTGACCCTGCCGGATGTTCCGCCCCTGGCCGGATGCAAGTGCGGTGATGTGCTCAGGGGAAAGATCCGTCCCGATGAGTGCCCGCTTTTCAAGAAGGTCTGCACGCCTGCCAATCCGGTGGGACCATGCATGGTCTCCACGGAAGGCTCCTGTGCAGCCTATTACAAGTATCAGATTTGATTCTTCCACCCAATTACCGCAACCGGTGGGACACACGATCCCTTCCAGACAACCCAGGACTTGTGTCCGCGTATGCCCTTGGTGCTCCAACATGGTTGGTTCGCCTGTACAACCGGTTTGTTAAGGAAGTGCACAACCCATGAGTCAGAAACTTCTTTTGGATTACGGCAGTGGCGGCAAGGCCTCCCAGCGTCTCATCTCCGGGATGTTCCTCAAGTATCTTGGCAATGACCGACTCAATCGACTGGACGACGCCGCGTTTCTCGAACTTTCCGGACCGATATCCATGAGTACGGACACCTTTACGGTCGACCCTCTGTTCTTTCCCGGAGGGGATATCGGATCTCTGGCCGTGCATGGCACGGTCAACGACGTGGCCATGCTCGGGGCACGGCCACGCTTCATTACCTGCGGCCTGATTCTTGAGGAAGGTCTGGACATGGATGTGCTCGAGAGGATTATCGCTTCCGTGGGGCGGGCGGCTCGAAACGCCGGAGTGGAGGTGGTCACCGGGGACACCAAGGTGGTTCCCAGGGGAGCTGCCGACAAGATTTTCATCAACACGACAGGCGTGGGAGAGATTTTTGTCACGCCCGGCCCGAGCGGCCACAGCGCAAAGCCGGGTGATGCCATCTTGATCAGCGGAACCATGGGAGATCATGGACTGACCATCCTGTCCAAGCGGGAAGGGCTTTCCTTTGACGCCCCGGTGGAAAGCGATTCCGCAGCCCTCAATCATCTCATTGTACGTCTTCTCCAGGAAATTCCCGAAATCCATGTGCTCCGGGATCCCACCCGGGGTGGTCTGGCAACGACCCTGAGCGAAATCGCCCTGCAGTCCAATGTGGAATGTTTTATTCGGGAAAAGGATATTCCCGTTCGCGAGGCCGTGGCCGGGGGCTGTTCCTTTTTGGGGCTTGATCCTTTGTACCTGGCCAACGAGGGCAAGTTCATCTGTATTCTTCCCGAAAAATTTGCTGACAAGGCCCTGGAGATCATGCGCAGCGATGTCCTTGCCACCAATGCGCAACAGATCGGTGAAGTCAGAAAGGATCATCCCGGCAAGGTGGTTCTGGAGACCCCCATTGGAGGGCACAGGCTTCTGGATATGCTCGAAGGGGCGCAGTTGCCCCGGATTTGTTAAGGGATCCTACATGGGCATCAGGGGAACAAGTTGGGGAAAAGATCAAGCCTGCAATTGTCGCACATACATGACAATGTCATTGATGACATGCTGTGGGGTGGAAGCCCCGGCAGTCAAGCCGATGGTTCTGCAGGAGACAAGGTCTTTCACAGGGATTTCCTCCCTGCATTCCACATGGCAGCAGGGAGTATGGGTTGCAGCGGCCACTTGGGCCAACCGCCTGGTGTTGCCGCTGTTTTTGCCTCCCACAACAATCATGAAATCAACCTGTCTGGCTATGGCAATGGCTTCCTGCTGTCTTTCCTTGGTGGCTGTGCAGATGGTGTCCATGACCGGAATGTCTCCCAGAATGTTGGTCAGTCGGGCCTGGATCGTCTTGAATTCTTCCCGGTCCTGGGTGGTCTGGGCCGCCAGAAAGCAGGGCTGGGCAATGTGCGGAAGGATGGTTTCCAGTTCCTGAAGACTTTCAAAAACCGTGAATCCGTTCTGGGCATAACTGACCAGCCCCTTGACTTCGGGATGCTCTTTTTCACCAAAGAGGAGAAGATGGCGACCTTGCTCGGAGTTTTTGCCGATGAGGATCTGGGCTTTTTTGACCTTGGGACAAGTGGCATCCACCAGAGTGGCCCCTGTGGCCTGGATGGCGTGCTGCATGTCAAGGGGAATCCCGTGGGCACGGATGACCACCACTGTCCGGGCATTGAGTTCATCAAGGGATTGGCACTCGAAGACCCCCTTGGCTTGATAGTATTTGAGCACCTGGGGATTGTGGATGATGGGTCCCTGGGTGACAATGTGCTGGTGAGCCTTTTTGCCGGCCAGGGCCTGGTCGAGTTTTTTGAGCGCCAGGGCGACGCCCATGCAAAAACCAGCTGTCTGGGCGAGATGGATTGTTTTCATGGGGTATGGCTTGAGGTTTGAAATGGTGCGGTCTGGAAGGGAAACGGTGCGCAGATAAACCTGTGTCGTTTTCTGAAAACACATTGTTACTTTTGCGGGTTCCCTTGTCCCTTTCTGAGGTCTCCTTGATCGTTCACACCAGACGTTGAATGCCCTGGGCAAAATCCTCCCAGGTGCGACAGCCTGTCAGGTAGCTTCGGGCCGCGCGTGATCCCGGAAAATCCCGGACAAAGCGGGGGGCCAGGGTCCGCATGCGCAACAGGGCTCTGGCCTCGCTTCCGTGGGCGGCGCTTAGTGCCATGAATCGTTCCATGGTCGTTACCAGCTCGGCAGCGGTCTTGGGCGGCAGGGGCTTTCCCTGCATGAGGGCATGGAACCGTCTGAAAATGGCCGGATCGTTCAATGCACCCCGGGCAAACATGATGGCGGCCACGCCCGTTTGTTCGAGGCAGCGAACACCATCCTCGGCGTGGAGAAGATCGCCGCTGGCGATGACGGGAACAGATACCTGTTTGACGAGTTCGGCAAGGCAGGTCCAGTCGGCCTGTCCGGCAAATCCCTGTCTGGCCGAACGGGGGTGCAGGGTGATCCAGGCGGCCCCGGCCTTTTCCAGTTGGGGCGCAAGATCCAGATAAACGGGTTCATCAGTGCGCCAACCCAGGCGGATTTTTACGCCCACCCGGTTTGTACCCGCCTTATCCGCCATGATTTTCACCAGGTGGACAAGCAGGGCAGGGGTTTTGAGCAAGGCGGCACCGCTTCCCGTCTTGACCACCTTTTTGACCGGACATCCGCTGTTGAGATCAAAATAACGAAATCCCTGCTCAAGAAGAATATCCATGGCCCTGGCAATGTACTCGGGTTCGGCCCCGAACAACTGGACCACTAGGGGCGTATCCTCCGGGCAGGTGGCCAGGAGATCACGAGTGCCCTTGCTGCCAAATACCAGACCCTTGGCACTGATCATCTCGGTACAGGCCACGGATGCCCCCAACTCCCTGCACAAGAGTCTGAAGGAAAGATCGGTAAAACCGGCCAGGGGCGCCAGCCAGGGATGATGGGGGCTTATGGGGAAAAGTGATGACATAATGAGTAGCGGCAGATGTGCGATCAGACAATGAGGTGAAGTCCCTGGGGGCGTTTTCGGTCCTGGTCGCGGGCTTCCCGCAGGATGATGTCGGGGTGCAGGGCCGTGACCACAAGACCTATCTGCGACCCCGGGGAGTATTTTCGGGTCAGTTGGGCAAGGACGCGGAGCTCATCAATTTGTACCCAGGCCATGGAATCGGTCTGGTAGTCCACAAGGGTTCCGAGCACAAGATCGCCCACCCTGTATGTCGATCTGAACGTTCGTTGCCGGTCGGATTCCTTGCGGTCCCTGCCCGAGGAAAAGGAATGGTGCCGATCGCCAATGCGCATGGCTAGCCTTCCTGTTCGATGATGACTTCAATCTCGTCCATGCTCAACCCGGTGGACCGGGCTAGCGCCTCAATGGATTGGCCGCGCCGGTAGCCGGTAAGGACCGTCTGTTTCAAAAAGGCAGGTGAATGGGTAAAGGCGTCGGCCTGTTCCAGAAGTCCCTGCAGGGTGTTGGCTCGTTGCTCCAGACGGGCATCAAGACGGCTCAACTGCTTTTGGCGTTCTTCAAAGCTGGTGACCAGTTCCTGTTCGAGCTTGGCATTGAAATCAAGGCGGGCCAGGAAATCTTCCTGCTTATTCTGCAATTGGAGGATAAGTGATTGGGATCTGCGCAGTTTGAGAAAAATGACAACAATGATCGCAATGAGAACGATTTCAAACAGTCCCGATAGAATGATGAGCCATTGAAAGGATGACATGCCGTCTATGCCTGTACATGATGGTTGAAGAGGGTTGTGTCCGGAAAAGGAAAAAAGGGGAACGGGCAGTGGAGGAAATGGCTGACGCCGGCTTTCTACACGGTCAGGTTGATGATCCTGCCACTTCCGGTTGCAGGCAGGTCCTGTTCCTGATCCTTGTCCTTCTTATCCCTGTCTTGGGAGCCGGAAAAGGACTGTTCGTCTTTTCTGTCCTTGTCCTTTTTAACGCTCAATCCCCCCTGGCTTTTCTCCGTTTTGGGCACCGAGGTTTGCTCGCGCTTGCTTTTTTCCACTGCCTCCTGGGCCACGAGCACTTGCTGGTGTTCGGGATGTGACTGCGCTGCGTGCTGCATCTTTTGCACGTGCGGTGTCTGGTTGAGCATGACCGGCAAATTGATGGAGGCTCCCATGTCACTGCACCCTGTATTCCTGAATCAGAATCTCCTCGAGTTGGCCGTTGCCGAGATATTGATTGATGATCTCCAGAAGATCGGATTTCAACTTGTCACCATTGTTCTTGTTGGCAAGAAAGACAAGATCTTTGTTCTTGAAATAATAGTATACGGCATCGCGGATGATGATTCGTTTGCGGTTCACCTCGTATTGCAGCAGGTCTCCCTTGACGGGAAACGAGAACCGGCAGGTGAGGAATCGGTTCGTTCCGTTGACGTTGAATTCGACCCAGAAAGGATCAAATGCCATCACATGTTCGGTGAGTTCAGGCGGTTCTTTCCGGGGGGGAGAAGTCGTTTTCTTGTTTTGGATGGGGGCTGGAGGAGGGGCCTCGGGCTCTGGTCGGAGCAACATCCACAGGGAAATGATTATTGCGATACAGACAAATGCTATTCCCGCAAAGATGATGATTTTTTTATAATTCCATTGTTTCGGCTGCCTTTGGCCCGGTTCCTCATGTTTGTCCTGCAGGAGAGGGTCTTGCGGTTGGGACGAAGCCTCTTCCTCGTCGTCCTCCACATCAAGAAACACGGCATCATCCAGATCGAGCTCGACCTTTTGCAGGGACCTGCCCGAGGGCGCGCCGATTTTACCCGTATCAAGGGTTACCTTGGGCTGCTGGTCCGTCTCAGAAGGAGACTCGTTCACATTTTGTGATACAATGTCTTCTTGATCGTCTGCCATGATGCCTCAATCCGTTTACTTCGCAATGGAAGCAAATGGTTTTCTTTGGGGATACAAGATGCACGACGTGGTCTGACAAAATCAGGCAAAAATCTTGTCGATTTTTTGACCCAGTGTCTCTGCCGTGAAAGGCTTGACAATGTAGTTGGATACCTTGGCCTGGACCGCTTCGATAATGTTTTCCTGCTGGGCCTCGGCCGTGACCATGAGAAAGGGAAGATCGGCGAATTCTTCGCTGGCTCTGACTTTCTTGAGCAATTCGATGCCACTCATGATGGGCATGTTCCAATCGCTGATGATAAAGTCAATTTTGTCCTTGTTCAGGATATCCCAGCCCGTGGAACCATCGTCAGCTTCGACAATGTTGTTGTAGCCCAGCTGACGCAGGATGTTTTTTATAATCCGACGCATGGTGGAAAAATCGTCAACAACGAGAATGCGCATATTGGTATGAGTGGCCATGCATGACTCCCTTACGGTTTGTAAAAAAGGTTGAAGATGGACGGGGCCATCTAGGCGATACTGCCATATGCTGTGGAAAATTTTTCCCTCAGTTTTTTGATGGCTTGGGAATGAAGTTGCGAGACCCTTCCCTCGGTGACTTCAAGAACCTGGGCGATTTCACGCATGTTCAGTTCTTCAGTGTAGTACAGGGAGAGGACAAGGGCTTCTTTGTGAGGCAATTGTTCAATGAGTCTGCCCAATTTGTCAATGATCTCGTGTTGGGCGGCCTGGTTGAACGGTTGGGTAAAGGGATCACTCGAAAGGTGGAACCGGGTTGTATCTTCAATAGCGTCGATATCCAGACAGAATTGATTCTCCAGGGCCTCCATGCACCGGGCAACTTCGCGAAGGGGATAGCCCGTTATGGACGCAAGTTGTTCATGGGAGGGCATGGCACCGTGTTTGGCTTCCCAGATTTGCATGGCGGATTCAAGTTTTTTTATTTTCTGACGCATCCCTCTGGAGAGCCAATCCATTTTTCTGAGCTCATCGAGCATGGCCCCTTTGATGCGTTTATCCGCATAGGTTTCGAAACGGTTTTCCGAGGCAGGATCGTATTTGTAGAGTGCCTCCATGAGGCCGAGGGAACCCGCACTTAGGAGTTCTTCGAAATCAATGTGGTTGGGAAGTTTTGCCTTGAGCCGCAGGGCATGAGCCTTAACCATGACACTGCAGGCACGAACCATTTCCTGCTGGGTTGCAGGATCAAGTTCGGCAAAGGCCGTGCCTTGTTTCTCAAGGATAAGCCAGGGTTTATTCATTGAAAAGAAGCTTTTTCCAGAAGAATTTGATGTTGCCGTCAAGTCGTCGAGGTGTTTTCCACGTGGTGATTTTTTGGGCCACCTGGGCTACATGGATAGCTGCCGGAGATGTGGGTGCGTAATGGGAAAAAGGGACCTGTTCGGTCACTGCCTTGCGGACTCCCGGGTCTAGGGGAATGAATCCGGCAAGGTCCAGGGAGACCCCGCTGAGAAAATGATCGCAGGCCTCATAGAGTTTTGCGAACACCCCCTTTGCTTCCTTAATATCCTTGACCATGTTCACAATGACGCGGAAATGCTCCAGACCATGACCCAGCTTCAGAACCTTGATCAATGCGTATGCATCGGTGAGGGACGTTGGCTCGGGAGTAAGGATGACCACGCGCTCCTGCACCGCCAGGTTGAAGTACAAGACATTGTCGTTGATGCCTGCCCCTGTGTCCACGATGAGAAAGTCAGTGGTGTCTTCGAGAAAATCCATGGATTCCAGAAGTTCGAGCTTCTGTCCCGTTGACAGGGACATCATGGAGCTGACTCCGGAGGCTGCCGGAAGGATGGAAAATCCGTACTTGGTTTTGTACAGAATTTTTTCAAGGGGAATCTGCTCGTGAAAAAGATGGAACAGGTTATAGGCGGGGGCGAGTCCCAAAAGAACATCCACATTGGCCAATCCCAGATCGGCATCCAGAAGGATGACCCGTTTGCCGAGCTTGTGGAGGTGATAGGCGAGATTGACCGAAATGTTTGTTTTGCCGACGCCACCCTTGCCGGATGTCACTGAAAATACCAATGGGAGGTTGCCGTTCATGTCAGGATTCCTTGTGCGTGGTATTGGCGAGCGCTGCATGGGAGTATGAGGGCTCCAGGGGTTGATGGAATAAGTGTTGGGTTAATGGGTTGATTGGTATCATCGGGCCGCTGGAAGTTGGTGTTTAAAAAGCAATCGCCATACATCCTTGTGAGATGCTTCGGCAATGGTGTTTCTGATGCCAGGACCAAAGGAAAAGAGCGAGATGGGCAATCCCGTGGCATAACTCTGACTCACGAGGTCACCGAATGTACATGCTTCGTCGAGCTTCGTCCAGATGATGCTGGTTGTGTTGGGCATGCGGAAGCGGTTGACGAACGCGGTTTGTTGGGACGATGCGTACAGAGGGCTGAGGACGAGATGATACCTGATGGCACTGCTGATGCCCGGGCATTCGGCCTCCATCCATGCGGCCATGGATTGCCCTTTGTTCAGGCCCGGAAGGTCGATGAGCACGGTATCGTACTGGGCTTTATGTTCGATAATCTCTCTCCAGTCGGCATCCGTTGTGAGATCTCGGTAGAAAAAACCTGATATATCTGCATAATGTTTGAGAAAAAGTCGCCCTTTGCTATGGTAGTGATCCCCATTGGCAATACAGATTCGTGCCGAAGGGTTATGCTTTTTCACGCCTAGTGCCATTCTAAGGAGAGTACTGGTCTTGCCGCATCCGTAGGGTCCGGTCAGGGCGTGCACTGTGTTTTGGGGGGCTTTTGTCTTCCATGCGGTAATGGGAAGGAGGTCGCCGAGAACACGCAAGGCCGAACGATCGGCGTTTTCGACCAGTCGTTTCCAGATGGTAAACAAACACGGAGAAGAAACCCCTTCCTTGTCCAGATATCGGATGACCTGGCGGTGTTTGGAGGGGAGCAGCTCCAGGTCCATTTTCGGACGCAGAACGCTCAGACATTGCTCGCGAAGCTCCATCCATTCCCTTTGCATGGTCTGCCAGTCAAAGGGTGGCTGATCGACGGTAGGCAAAGGATTCCCATTGGTTTGGGCGCCGGGATCGCTTTCAAGGGCGGCCATGATTTCACAGATTTTGCAGCCGTTCACGGTTTTGGTTTGCGAACTCAGGATAACGGCGTCAGGACCGAGATCCTGTTTGATTTCGGCCATGACCTCGCTGGTTGTTGTGCCCTGATAGGTTTTAACGTGCATTGTTCAGACTCACGGTTGCAAGGGATTCCAGCCGGATTTCGGCGGGAATCTCAGCCTGGGAAATGACAGGAAGGGTCGGAATGAATCTGGTAACAAGTTGTGCAAGGTGTGGCCGTGTCTGCGGACTTGTGAGCAAAACAGGCTGACCATCGGCGGCCACGGCGTTTTCAGCAGCCTGGTTGATGGCCTTGATGATTTTCTGGGCCATGCCCGGATCCATGGCCAGAAACGTACCCTGATCGGTTTGACGGAGACTGGACTGGAATTCCTGTTCAATATCCGCACCCAGATTGATGATGGAAAGAGTCCCGCTTTGCGGGCCGATATAGGGTTTGACAATGGTTCGGGCTAGGCGTTGGCGAACAAATTCCGTGAGCTGATCGGGATCCTTGATGCTTTGACCGAAATCAGCCAGGGCTTCGACAATGGTCAGCATATCCCTGATGGAGATATTTTCGCGTACCAGGTTCTGCAAGACCTTTTGCACGGCCCCCAGGGTCAGGGTTCCAGGAACAAGTTCTTCCACGGCCTTGGGTGATCGTTGGGCCACATTGTCAAGCAGGTTTTGGACTTCCTGACGTCCCAGGAATTCGTGGAGATTGCGTCGGAAGATCTCTGTTAAATGCGTGGCTATGACCGTAGAGGGATCCACCACCGTATAACCGGCAACCATGGCTTCCTCTTTCCGACTTTCCGGCACCCAGACGGCAGGCAGGTTGAAGGCGGGTTCCAGGGTTTCAATGCCCTTGATCTTGTGCTTGGCATCGCCCGGATCCATGGCCAGAAGATGATCGATGAGAATCTCGGCCTGTCCCACTCTGTTGCCCTTGATGAGCAGGGCATATTCCCCGGGTTTCAATTCCAGGTTGTCACGCAGGTGCAGGGACGGGATTATGACCCCCATGTCCAGGGCAAACTGGCGACGAATGGACCTGATGCGTGCAAGCAGGTTGCCGTTTTGCTCTTCGTCCACAAGGGGGATGAGGCCGTATCCCACTTCCAGTTCCATGATGTCCAGAGGCAGCAGTGACCTGACCTCTTCGGGGCTGTCGAGACTCGGTTTTGCCTTGGCCTTGGCTTTGGCCTCGGCTTCCTCGGCCGCCTTGGAATCCGGTCCTATCCGGGCCAGCACGAACAGAGCGCTGGCAATCACCAGAAAGGCCACGGTGGGCATGCCCGGAACCAGGGCGAACAGGAGCAATACGCCTGCAACCAGGCGCAGAGCACGTGGCTGGTAAGTCAGCTGAGCAATGAATTCTTCGCCCATCTTGGCGCTGGCAGCGGCCCGGCTGACAATGATGCCTGCAGATGTGGAAATGATGATGGACGGGATGGTGGAGACAAGACCGTCACCAATGGTCAGGAGGGTGTAGGTTTGTGCCGCATCCATCCAGGACATGTCCTGTTGGAGAACACCGATGAACAGCCCGCCGATAATGTTGATGGCCGTGATGAGCATGCCGGCCATGACATCCCCTTCGACAAACTTACCCGCACCGTCCATGGCTCCGTAGAAGTCAGCTTCCCGTCGGATGTCGTTGCGTTGGTTCTTGGCTTCTTCCTCGGTAATCAGGCCGGAATTGAGATCAGCCTCAATGGACATCTGCTTGCCCGGCATGGCGTCCAGGGTGAATCTGGCCGCCACTTCGGCGATTCTGGTGGTGCCTTTGGTGATGACCATTTTGTTCAAGGCGAAGAGAATGAGGAAGATGACCACACCCACCACGTAATTGCCACCGACCACAAATTGCCCAAAGGCCTGGATGACCTTGCCGGCCGAGGCCGTTCCTTCGCTGCCGTGGAGCAAGATGACCCGGGTTGTGGCGATGTTGAGACCCAGGCGAAGCAGGGTGGTCACCAGCAGCAGGGAGGGAAAAATGGAGAATTCCAAAGGTGACTTGAGAAACATGGAGGTGACCAGAATGACCAGGGCAAACGAGATGTTGAAGGCCAGCAGGACGTCAAGGACCATCGTCGGCATGGGGATGAGCATGACGAAGAGGATGACCACCACGCCGCCGGCCAGCAGAAGGTCACCCTGCTTGGCAAATTTGGCGTAATCAATCTTGAAGGAAGGGTTTGCTGTTGCCATATATTTGACGTTGTGTGTGCTGGAGGTTCGAACCTGTCGGATCAGTTGCGGTTCCTGGCGCTATAGACCTGGGCGAGGATAGCCGCTACCGCCTGGAACATTTCTTCCGGGATCATGTCCCCGACCTCGACGGTTTTATACAAGGCACGTGCCAGGGGCTTGTTCTCCCTGATGGGGATCCCGTGTTCACGGGCAATGTCCTTGATGCGTTGGGCTACCCGGTCGGCTCCTTTGGCCAGGATCAGGGGGGCTGGTGCTTCCGATGGCTTGTATCTGATGGCCAGTGCCAAGTGGGTCGGGTTGGTGATAATCACGTCTGCCTCGGGCACTTTTTGCATCATCCGCTGCCGGGACACCGCGAGCATTTTTTGCTTCTGTTGATTTTTGATCTTGGGATCGCCTTCGGCCTGCTTGTGTTCGTCCTTGATCTCGTCTTTGGTCATCTTGAGGTTCTGTTCGTAATCCCATCGGGTGTAGATGAGGTCGCCGATGCCGATGATGGTCATAGGAACTAGGGCATAAAGGGCCATTTTGGCTCCCACCGAAAGCATGTGAACGGCAATGGCTTCGGGGGGCTGGTAGAAGAGGGGCGCGAGCTTGAAGAATTCACTCTTGAGTATCAGGTAAGGGGCCACGGCTACGGCCGCAGCCATGAGAATACTTTTGAGCAGGCGGGCAATGGTCTGGACATCAAAGAACATCCGCTTGATGCCCTGAAGCAGGTTGAATTTGAATTTGGGCTTGAGGATTTTGGAGGACCACAGCTGGCCCACCTGGAGGCGCATGACCAGAAAGGAGATCAGAGCCAGAAAGAGCAGGGTGGGCAGGAGCATCATGGCCAGGGCTTTGCTCACCTGAATGAACATATTATAGACATTGCCTTGGGTGAACGATGTCTGCATGCCCGGACCCAGGAACCAGCGCATGAGCGAACTGATCTGCTGATAGTAAAATCCGATGGTCACATAAAGAGCGAGCACGCCGCCTATGAGAAGCACGGACTTGGAAAGTTCCTGGCTCTTGGGAACATTTCCCTCCTCCCGTGCTTTTTTTCTTCGTTTGGGAGTGGCTTTTTCTGTTTTGCTCGGGTCTTTCTGGGGCATGATGTCTGGGATTTAGGGAATGCCCTGCGCCGCAAAGAAAATGGTCAGGGCGCGAGAAGGCGGTGATAGGCCGGGCCGATGGTGGCGACAAAATCGTTCAACAGCATGGACACGATGGTAAAGAGGACGCCCAGGAACAGGAAGCCGACAGCAATCTTGATGGGGAACCCCACAATGAGCACGTTCATCTGGGGCGCAGCTCGGGAAATAAGGGCCAGGGCCAGGTCCACCAGAAAAATGGCGATCATCACCGGGCTTGCGATTTTGATGGCAAGGACAAAAATTTGACCTGAAAAAGAGAGGATGCCTTTGTACATTTGAGGGGTGATGACCATGCCCCCTGGGGGGATGAACTTGAAACTCAGGGCCAAAGCCTTCAGAAGATACAGGTGACCGTTGATGGACAGGAAGGTCATAAGGGCAATCATGTACAAAAAGTGCGCGGTGACCGATTCAGAAACACCACTGTCCGGATCAACCACATTGACCATGGAAAAGCCCATCTGAAAGCCGATGAGCATACCGCCGGTCTGAATGGCAGCAAACAGAAATCTGATGACAAGGCCAATGGTCAGGCCAAGCAGGATCTCGGAACCGATCATCAGCGCAATGGAAAAAGGATGCGCCGGAAAAGTGATGCCGGAAAAGGACAATGTCGGCCACAAGGCAAAGCTGAGAAGAAGACACAAGGCTCCCTTGACCAACGTGGGTACGCCATCGCCCCCGAAAAACGGCAATAGAAAAACAAGGAGACTGATGCGGAAAAGCGTGAGCAGAAAGCTCAGAATCGCTAGGGGGTCAAAATGAAAAAGGTCCATGGATTTATATTAGCAATTCATGGACCATAAAGATGTATGGCGGGCGGGATCAGTCAAGAATATAGCGGAGCGGATTGACGGGGACGCCGTTGACACGGACTTCATAGTGAAGATGAGGACCCGTACTGCGACCGGTATTACCCACATAAGCAATGAGTTGGCCACGTTTGACCCGGTCCCCTTTTTTGACAGCGTATTTACTCAAGTGGGCATAGCGGGTGACAATGCCGTTGGCATGGTCAATCAGGATATTTTTGCCATAGCCATGCGTCCGGTGGACCATGACAACCTTGCCTTCGGCGCTTGCGTAGATGGGCGTTCCCTTGGGAGCCGAAATGTCCAGTCCTTTGTGGAATTCCCGCTGACCCGTGAACGGGGATTTACGGTATCCGAATTTGGAGGTCAGCCATCCCTTGGTGGGCCAGATGGAAGGTGTCCGGGCCAGAATGTCTTCCTTTTTCTGGATGATGGAAATGATTTCCTGTTGGCGTAGTTCTTCGAGCTTGGCATTGGTTGACAATTGATCAATGAAGGAATGCATCCTTCTTGCCAAACGTTCTGTCTGGTACAGGGGAAAGAATTCGTTGTCCAAATCCTTGCTGCGGGGACCGCCAAGACCGGTCATGCTATTTTCAAAGGAGGGATGATCAAGATCGACCATGACCCGAATGCGTGTGTTGAATTCCTGGAGACGGTTGATATCTTCAGCCATCTTTTTGAATTTACTGCTGAAGCTGGCAAGTTGGATTTTTTGTTCTCGATTTTCTTTGGTTACCGCAGCCAACTGGCGCTGACAATGACGAGCTTTTGACCAATGGCGATAGAGATAGAAATTGCTCCCCAGCAGCCCCGTGATGAAGACAATCAGAAACATGAGGAACCATTTGCTGCAGGAAATTTGGCGGCATGATCCTTTTGTTCCATGAAAAATGACTATTTTATACTTGTCCATGAGCATGATGTCGCCTTGGGGTTTTTTTATGGCACGCGGAAAAAAGGGAAAGCGGAATCATCAACCTCCCATCGTGCATTGGATAGTGGTGGCTAAGAAAACTTTGCTGTTTCGTCAAGTTGCCATCGGCGCAATCCATTGAAAATATTTTTTTTGAGGGTTGGATCTTTGCGTGTAAGTTCCTTGAGCCACTCCCCGGTCCGGCTCCGCTGGGTCGTGCCTGCCGAGGGACATGATGTGGTCGTGATCGGGAATTTCCATTGTCTGGCTGCAGTGGCGATGGTTTTTTCATCCAAAAGGAGCATGGGGCGAATCAGAACGAGACGACCGTCAAAATATTGTTCCCTGGGGGAGAGACCCGCGACCTTGCCTGTCTTGAACAGGTTCATGAAAAAGGTCTGGACCAGGTCGTCGCTTGTGTGCCCGAGGGCCAGGTGGGTCAACCGGTAGCGTCTGCACAGGTCAAAAAGATGTTTGCGCCGAAACCAGGAACAGAAAAAGCAGGGGGATTTTTTTCTGTTTTCCGGCGAGTGGGCCCGGGGACCGTAGTCGGTGAGCTCGATGTGGGCGGGAATGTTGTGCTTTGCCAGCCATTGGTGCAGGGGGGCATGGTCCCTGGGGTCGAATCCGGGGTTGAGATGCAGGGCCATGATTTCGAACGGATAGGGAAGGATTTTCTGGCGCATGCGAAGGGCCTGAAGCATAACCCAGCTGTCCTTGCCGCCTGAAACGGCCACGCCCACGCGGGCGCCTTGGTGCAGCATGCCGGTTTGCTGGATGATCTTTCCGCTTTTGCCGATACAGCTTCGTTGGGCAAAGGTGAGGTTTCTGCGTTTGAGCATGACGTGTCTCGTTGTAGGGGCCATTGACTTTTGCCCATGTCTCGTTATGTCTTTACGGTATTGCGTGTTGTCTGTTACAGGCCGGGTCGTTCAATCACCATTTCAATGAAATCGGCAGGTTGAGGATGTTGGGCATGGAACGGACAGGGTAATATCGGGCTGTTTGGGCGACAACTCCGGAGCCGGTTGGTGCCACAGAGGGTTCGTGGAAAAAATATTTTAGAGGCTTGGAGAAATGACATGGAATTTGTTGTCAATGATGATGTGTTTTCTGATGTATCCCAGGATCAGGTCATCCACATAGACCGTGATCGATGCGATGGGTGTTCCATGTGTGTTGATACCTGTCCTACAAATGCGCTTGAAATTGTGCCCAACAGGAACCGACCGGGCAAGAAGGTTGTTTTTGTTCATCCCCGCCTGTGCAAGGGATGCGGGGTCTGCCAGGCAACATGCCCCAAGGAGGCCCTTTTTCTGCCGGGACTCAGCCCTGACAATATTCGCGACTACATATCCAAGGCCGTTGCCTCGGCCACGATTCCTGCAGGGAACTAGCGGTTTCCGGAGGACGTTCTTCAGGGTCGATCACAAGACGTCTGGAGCTGGTTCCGGACCTGTTTGCGGTTGACAAGTGGAGCGTTGTCCCCTATTTTTTTTCGTTTTCCACGTCAATATCTAAATCAGCATATCCAATATGCAGTGCGGCTTTTGTGGTGATCACCCGTGTGCGGGCCACCAGAAACGTCCTGCTGCTCGTTGCAAGGGAGGTTGCATGGCGAGAATTACTGTTGAAGATTGCCTTGCCAAGGTGAACAACCGATTCATGGTTTGCCAGTTGGCTATCGAGCGGGTCAAGCAGTACCGGGAAGGTTACCGACCAATGATCGAATGTGACAACAAGGAAATTGTCACGGCCTTGCGGGAGATCGCAGCCGGGAAGGTTCGTCCTGCCAAGACTACTGATCCGGAATAAGGGCGAGGAAGCATATGTCCAAAAGGGATTATTACGAGGTCCTTGGTGTACCCAAAGACGCATCCGCAGATGCGATCAAAAAAGCCTATCGCAAACTGGCCTTGAAGTATCATCCTGATCGCAATCCGGATGATCCCGAAGCCGAGGCCATGTTCAAGGAGGCCGCCGAGGCCTATGAAGTCCTCCGGGATGAGGGCAAGCGTCAACGGTATGACCAGTTTGGCCATGCCGGCATGAACGGAAACGGTTTTGAGGGCTTCCAATCCACGGAAGACGTTTTCAGCGCTTTTGGCGATATTTTCGGCGATATTTTCGGGTTTGGAGCTTCCGGCAGGGGACCACGGCCCCAGGCAGGGGCGGATCTTCGGTACAACCTGACCATTTCCTTTCGGGATGCGGCCAAGGGCATGGAGGCCAAACTCAAGATCCCCAAAAAGGAAGTTTGTGACCAATGTGCGGGAAGCGGTGCCGAACCGGGCACCTCACCTGAAACCTGTCGGCATTGTAATGGCCAGGGCCAGGTGTACCAGAGCCAGGGCTTTTTCCGCATTGCCGTGGCCTGTCCTGTCTGCCATGGTCGTGGCGAGGTCATTGCCCATCCCTGTTCCAAGTGCCGCGGGCGGGGACAGGTCAATGTCAACAAGGAATTGAGCGTACGCATCCCTGCAGGAGTGGACAACGGCAGTCGCTTGCGTCTGCGCGGAGAAGGTGAACCCGGTTCCAACGGAGGACCACATGGTGATTTGTATGTGGTCATCTATGTGGAAGAGGACAAGGTTTTCAAGCGTCAGGGCCAGGATCTGATCACCTCTGCAGAAATCACCTTTGTTCAGGCCACCCTGGGGGTTCGCATTGAAGTACCCACTCTGGATGATCCCGTTCCCATGGATATTCCCAAGGGAACGCAAAGCGGCACGGTGCTGCGGCTTCCATCCATGGGCATTCCCTATTTGAACACAGGGCAAAAGGGCGATCTTCTGGTGGAAATCAAGGTTCTCACCCCGAAACGCATTTCCAAACGCCAGGAAGAACTGCTTCGGGAATTCGAGAAACTCGATCAGGAAAAACCCATGGAAAAGGTCAAGGATTTTTTCCGTAAGACATCAAAGAAGGTTATGGGCGACTGACATGGATCAGGGGCTGACGCATATTGATGAAGACGGCAATGTGACCATGGTGGATGTGGGCCACAAGCCAAACACCCTGCGCAAGGCCGTTTTCGGAACCAGTGTGGTGGTCAATGCCAGGACCATGGAACTGCTGATGAACAAGGCCCTTCCCAAGGGCGATGTCCTGACAACCGCCAAGATTGCCGGCATCCAGGCAGCCAAGAAGACCTGGGAACTCATCCCCATGTGTCATCCCCTGCTTTTGAGCTTTCTTGACGTCAGGTTCGAGGTGGACACCTCCAGGAACATAATCCACATCCAGGCTGAAGCCAGAACCACGGCAGGAACAGGTGTGGAGATGGAGGCGCTGGTGGCCGCCCAATGCGCTGCCATGACCATCTACGACATGTGCAAGGCGGTACAGCGGGATATTGTCATCACCGATTGCAAACTGCTCCACAAGAGCGGGGGTCGTAGCGGAACCTATGAATACTCCGGATAAAGGTCGGGGCCATGGTGTGTCCATCCTTTCCGAGATACGGCAAGACCGGGTCATGTAAGCATGGCCCGGTCTTTTTGGATGTGCTGACATGACGTATCATGGGGGCATGTTCGAGGGAATCTTCACAAGAGGCCATGCACCCCTTGTGCAAGAGGGAAACATCGGGGTGGCTGGAACCTTGCCCCGCATGCATGGGAATCAATATTTGCGGTTGGAGCCAGGATGAAACGCGTGGATGACAACGAGGTCCAATGGAACAAGATCGTAGACGATGTCCATGCCGGGGACCGGCTGGATGTTTTCTGGTCTGTCGTGCTTGAGGGGGAGGGTATCTCCCGGTCGAAGATCCAGAAATGGATCAGGCGCGGACGCGCTTGGGTGGAGGGCAGGATATGCACAAAACCCAACACCCGGCTGGGAGCCGGTCAGCAGGTGCGTCTGGATGCCGAAAGCCTGCAACAGGGAGCGGCTCCCAGAGGCGGCAACCTTGATATGGTGTACAGGGATGATGATATCCTGGTCATCAACAAGCCAGCAGGACTCACGGTGCATCCCGCCCCCAGCGTGACTGGTCAGACCCTGGTCAATATCCTGCTGTACCATTTTCCCCACATGGCTTCCATGGATCCCGAGCGTCCGGGCATTGTTCACCGACTGGACAAGGATACCTCCGGCCTGATGATGGTTGCCCAAAACGAGACCGCACGACTTGCCCTTATCAAGGCTTTTGCCCGACGGGAGATGGACAAGGAGTACCTGGCCATGGTGCATGGTGTGCCTGCGCCCTCCACGGGGGAGATCGACTATCCCATTGGCCGCCATCCTTCCATCAGGACGCGCATGGCCGTGGTTGACAAGGGCGGGCGTCCTGCCAGGTCCACCTACAAGGTTGTCTGGGCGAGTCCTGATGGCTGTTACAGTCTGGTGGGCGTGCGTATTCATACCGGCCGTACGCACCAGGTACGCGTCCACATGGCCCGTATCGGTCATCCCCTGGTGGGTGACGGGGTGTACGCCCTCGGGCACACGTCACCTTCTGTCAACGCGGCCTTGCTTGACAGGGTGGTTGATCGTCAGATGCTCCATGCCTGGCGGTTGGGCTTTGTCCATCCGACCACGAAAAAGCGTTGTTCTTTTGTCAAGGAGCCGCCCAGGGATATGGTGCGTGCCCTTGTGCTTGCCAGCAGAAGGCCCCAGCATGTGGGACTCACCGGCATGAGCGGATCCGGCAAGAGCACGGTCCTTGCCGCCTTTGCCGGTCTGGGCGTGCCGGTCTGGTCGGCGGACGCATGCGTTGCCCGCCTGTATGCCCCGGGCGGGGACGGATGGGAGGTTATGCGTGCCCGGTTTGGCGAGCGTTTTGTTCCCTGCGCAACAGCACCCGTGGACAAGGGGAAACTTTTCCGGGCCATGTGCAGTGATCCTGGTCTGCGTCGGGAAATCGAAGCTATGATCCATCCCATGGTCCAATGGGATCTTGAGCGGTTTCTGGACGAACATGCTCATGCCCGGATGACCGTGAGCGAGGTGCCCTTGCTCATGGAGTCGGGCTGGCACCACAGGGATCTGTTCGACCATATCCTGGGTATTTTTTGTCCGGATTCCTTGAGGGCTTCACGGCTCAAGGACCGGGGCTGGTCCGATGAGACCATGTCTCTTGTGGATTCCTGGCAGTGGTCCCAAGGGGACAAGCTTGCCAAGTGCGATCTGATCATTGCCAATGACGCAGGCAGAACACGACTCGAATCCAGGGTTGCCCGCGCTGCCTGTCTGCTTCGGTCATGGCGTCGCAAACGGGTCCGCGCATGGTGGCAATGGCTTGACGGGTTTGTGCATACCGGCTGGGAGTGATGTCTTTGCCTTGCAGAAACCTGGCGTTGCCTGCAGCCATGCCCGGCACCGGCTTTACCGTGAAAAGGGCGGGAAGACAGCAGATGCGCCAACAGGACACCCCACCATGTTGTGACGTGGTGGGGTGTCCTGTTGGCGCCGTTACGGGAAGAACCCCCTGGCAGGCATCGCCTTGCCGGGGCAAAGGGATCAGATCAGATGGTAGATGGGTGCTGTTGTGTCGTGCCGGGCAAAAAACCAGGCATCCTCTTCGGTGACAGCCAGTATGTACTCGAAGGTATCAAAGGCTGCTGTGGGGGTTGTTTTGCAGGCAAAGGTGGATACGCCCTGCTGACGTTCCCGGATTTTCAGGAGGATTTCATTGACAACATGGTCCTTTTTGACGCCGGTTTCCTGGTCAAAAGTCCACTTGAAGAGTTTGAGAATATTCTTTTTGGTTGTTTTGGTGTCCTGCAGGCGTTTTTTGTTCTTGTCGATGTAGCGGATGACCTTGTTGAGGCTGTCCCGGGTATCCGGTTCCGTGTTGCCTGTCTTGGCCTGCAGGGCTTCTTCTTCCAGTTCCGGGCCCCATTTGGCCTTGTGATAGGCAATGCCGGGACATTGATTGACCTTCTGCGTCCTGAAAAGCAACGTACGGATCACTGATTCTTCAATGAAAAGGTGTTCGCATTGCGGACATTTTTTGGCGGGTACGTTTTCAAAGTTGAACAATCTGTTCTGGCACTCCATCTTGTACTGGGTGACGATATCTTCGTATTCTGCTTGGTGGCATTTGTGACAAATCATGGAAACCTCTTGGAAGGTGTAGGAAGATCAGGACGTATAACGTTTCTGGAAAGGCCGATGTATCCGGTCTTTGAGAATGTGTACGAAATGGATATTGTCAAGCCTTGGGGTTTGATATGCGGTTACGGACAATGGTGGGCAAAGCAGGTTTGGATTTCATGGTGGTAGAGAGAGGAATTGTATTTCTCCCACAAGGCCTTAATCCTGCGGGGCAGACCGCTTTGTTTGCGAAGGGGCAGGTTGATGCTGGCCGTGCGCACGGCTTCCAGGATAAGCCGTTTGCCCGTGATTCTGGGGTCGCACAATCGGCGGCCGTGCAGAATCTTGTTGTGGCAGGTCTTGCATGTGCTGACAAACCACATGGTCCGGCCTTCCGGGATATACAGCTCGGGCGTATCGAAATTGATATCAACGAGTTCTGTTGAACTCCAGTCAATGACAAATTCGTGCTCATCGCAGGTGCAGGTATGGTATCTTTTGGACAATCGATATTGTTTTCTGATTTTGGCCATGCGATCCACCAGGGCTTATGGGAATTGTTTCGGTGTTTGGGTAAGTTTTCCCGGGCCAATGGTCAAGGGAAAGGCGGTTGGAGGCGTAAGCGCATTATGCTGAAGATTTATGCGCATCATGCTGCCTGATCATTTTGCTGGCAGAATCCTTGAGGATCAGATGCAGTATGTTGTTGTAGTGCTTGTTGCAAGATGCAGGGAATATTCGTGGTGAAAACATTCAGTCTTTTTGGCTCTGACACAATGCCGGTTCTCGGCTTGATTCTGGCCATGCTGCTTTGGGGAAGTTCTTTTCTGGCTTTGAAGATTGCCTTTACCGGATTCGATCCTTTGGTGACCATCTGGGCACGGATGCTCATTGCCTTTTTCGTCTTTGTCTGTGTATGGAAACGGTTTTCCCGGGTCGTGTATCTGCCCGGGGACTGGAAATATCTCGTGCTCATGGCCTTGTGCGAACCCTGCATGTATTTTACCTTTGAGGCCTATGCCCTGACCCAGACAACTGCCTCCCAGGCCGGGATGATCACGGCCATGCTTCCCCTGATCGTTGCCCTCATGGCCCGTTTTTTTCTCGGAGAACGCATCAGCAGGCGAACCATGACCGGGTTTTGCGTGGCCATTTCCGGTGCGGTGCTCATGAGTCTGAACGGAACCCCCGAGGCCGGTGCGCCCCGTCCGCTTCTGGGGAACATTCTCGAACTGGGTGCCATGTGCTGGGGAGCGGGATACACCATCTGTCTGAAAAAATTGAGTGCGCGGTATCCACCCCTTTTTCTCACGGCGGTCCAGACACTGGTGGGGAGTGTCTTTTTTACGGTTCCTGTTGTGAGTCTGCCCTGGATTCATTTTCCCGAGACCCTTCCCCTTATCCCGGTTCTGGCCATTGTGTATCTGGCCGTGGCCGTGAGCATGGGCGCGTATGGGTTGTACAACTTTGGCGTGAGCAGGCTTCCTGCCGGCCAGGCCTCGGCCTTTACCAATCTTGTTCCTGTTTTTGCCCTGTTTTTGGGCTGGCTGGTCTTTGAAGAAACTCTGCTGCCCCTGCAATGGGTGGGAGCCGCTTGCGTCATGGTCGGGGTGGTGATCAGTCGGGACGGTCGTGCTCCAGGGAGTGAACAGACTCGGACATGATATCGTCAAGAAGGGATGTTACCTGGGGCAGGATGTTGGCAACCATTTTGTCCACGCCCTGGGGATTGGGGTGGAGACCGTCGTCCAGGGTCAGGCGCGGGTTGCCCAGAATGTCCTTGAGAAATGCAGGATACAGGGGAATAGTGAATTGTTCGGCCAGTTCCTCGTACATGGCGGAAAAGGTCCGGGCGTATTGGGGCCCGAAATTGCCGGGCGGTGTTATGCCGCACAAAAGCACGCGGCTTCCTGTGGCAAGACATGCCTTGATCATGGCTGCAAGATTGTCGCGTATGATGGCCGGGTCGATGCCCCGAAGGGCGTCATTGGCTCCCAGTTCCAGAATGACCAGGTGGGGCGTGTCTTCCAGGGACCAGGCCAGACGGGATCGGCCCGCACTGGTGGTGTCTCCGGAAATCCCGGCATTGGTCACCCGGACATCATATCCTTCCTGGAGCAGGGCGGCCTCGAGCCGGGAGGCAAAGGATTTCTGCGGGCCAAGGCGGTATCCGGCAGTCAGACTGTCTCCAAAGGCGAGAATGTGCATGGTTGGGGTTGAATCCGGGGATTGAGCGTGTGCCGGCAGACCGGCAGGAACGATGAACAAACAGCCAACAAGGAGCAGGATGCGAGTCCATGCTCCCCACAGGAATGGTGTCATGAAATCACCCGTTGTCGAACTTGTTAACATCCATGTAACGCTAACCGGGCCGGGCGGTGAGGTCAATATCCTGCGGGGAATCGATCTTGTTCTTCCCCAGGGGGAGACCCTGGCCATTGTGGGCCCGTCGGGTTCGGGCAAGACCACCACCATGATGGTCATGGCCGGTCTTGAACGTCCCACTTCCGGTGAGGTGCGTATTGCCGGCACCCGTCTGGACAACATGACCGAAAATCAGCTGGCCCGGTTCAGGCGGGCGAATATGGGCATTGTATTTCAGTCGTTTCATCTCATCGGTTCCATGACCGCCTTGGAAAACACGGCCCTGCCCCTGGAGTTCGCGCGCAAGCCCCACCCCCTCAAGCGGGCACGCGAGGCCCTGGACGCCGTGGGACTTGCCGCACGGAGCAACCATTATCCGGCCCAGCTTTCCGGTGGCGAGCAGCAGCGGGTTGCCCTGGCAAGGGCATTTGTCACCCGGCCCAAGGTCATCCTGGCCGATGAGCCCACCGGCAACCTGGATCAGGATACCGGCAAACGGGTCATGCAGACGTTGTTCGAGCTTCACCGAAACCATGGTACCGGGCTTGTTCTCATCACCCATGATCAGGGGCTTGCCAAGCTGTGTTCGCGAACGTTGCGCATGATTTCGGGCAAGGTGCAGGATATCGGGGAGGATGAATATGCCTAGAACCGGGACACGCCTGGTGCCGCCCGCCCTGGTCATCTGCTGGCGCGAGCTCCGGCAGGGCAAGGGCGAATTCGGGGTCTTTCTGGCCTGCCTGATCCTTGGGGTCTTTGCCATAACCGGGGTGGGCTCTTTTTCCCAGGCAGCCCGCCAGGGGCTTCTTGCCGACGCCCGGTCCATTATGGGCGGAGATGTGGAGGTGATGCTCACCTCCAGGCAGATGACAACGGAACAACATGCGTTTTTTGCGGGTTTTGGAACCATAAGTCAGGTGGCCGAGACCCGGACCATGGCCCGTTTCGGGGATGATGCCCTTCTTGTGGAATTAAAGGGGGTCGATGGCAACTATCCCTTGTATGGACAGGTTCAAACACGTGAAGGAATAGAACCTGGTGCGCTTTTGGGTAATGAGGGGGATCTCCCCTTGTGTTTTGTGGAGGGCCTGCTCCTAGATCGTCTCGGGGTGCATGTGGGTGAAGTCATTGGCGTGGGCGGGATGCCCTTTCGCATTGGCGGCGTGCTCACTTTTGAACCCGACAGGATTGTCCAGGCGTTTTCCCTGGGGCCCCGGGTCATGGTGGCTCTCAAGGACTTGAATCGTTCCGACCTTGCCAAGCCGGGCAATCTGGTCAGGTATCGCTACCGGGTGAAAATGGATGGGGGTGACGCCCAACAGCTTGTGGCCCTGGCCAAGGAGCGCTTTCCCCATGCCGGCTGGGCTATTCGTGATTTTTCCCGGGCCGCGCCCAGTATACGCAGACTTCTGGAGCGGTTAGATATCAATTTGACCCTCATGGGCCTGGCGGCCCTGCTGATCGGCGGCCTGGGCATTTCCGGTGCGGTAAGGGGGTATATTGGCAGGCGCATCAAACGCATTGCCGTGATGAAATGCGTGGGGGGGACCGCAGGCGTACTTTTGTGGGCCTATTTTCTGCAAATCCTGCTGCTGGGCGCCCTGGGATCCGGGATCGGCATGGTACTGGGCGCTCTGGTTCCGACCCTGGCGGCCCTGTTCTTTTCGGAGGTTCTGCCCATTTCCCTGCGTACGGGCGTGTATGTGGAACCCATGATTCGGGCCGGTTTATTCGGCATATGCACCACCATGGCCTTTTGTTCGGGAACTCTGGTTCGGGCGGTGAGCGTATCGCCAGCCACCCTGTTTCGGGGATACGTGGATCAGGATCAGGGCGGCGGGTTTCTGGCCAGGGTTTTGCCCGGGCTGTTTTTTGCCCTGCTCGTCATTTTTGTGATGACCTTTACCGAAAACACCCGCCTGGCCCTGGGATTCATTCTGGGCACTCTGGGATGTTTCGTGGTTTTTGCCCTGGCAGCCAGGGGATTGTGCTGGCTGGCAGCCCATGTTCCGTATCTGCCCTATGCCTGGGCGCGTCTTGGCCTGGGCCAGATTGTCCGGCCTGGTGCACCCACAACCAGTCTTGTATTTGCTCTGGGCCTTGGACTGACCTGTCTGGTTGCGGTTGCCCTGGTCAACGCCAATCTGACCCGGGCCCTTTCAAGGGACGTGGCCGACAAGGCACCGAGCTTTTTTTTCATGGATATCCAGCAGCATGAAACCGCCCGGTTCATGGAGGTTGTTGGAGGGATAAGCGGTCCCGAAAACATGAGTGCACGCCCGGTCATCCGGGGAAGGATCATGAAAATAGCCGGGAAAAACGTGGAACAGGTCGTCATTGATCCCGAGGTGTCCTGGGCTGTTCGGGGCGATCGCATGCTCACCTATGCCGGTGCCATGCCCGAGGATACGATCATTGCCCGGGGAATCTGGTGGCCGGAGGATTATAAGGGCAAGCCCCTCATCTCCCTGACCTCTGATCTTGCCCGGGGGTTTGGCGTGGATGTGGGCGATACCCTGACGGTGAATGTGCTTGGCCGCAACATCACCGCAACCATCGCCAATATCCGGGATGTGGACTGGACCACTCTGGCCATGCAGTTTGCCATCATTTTTGCCCCGGGTGTGCTGGACAAGGCCCCGGGAACCACTCTGGCAGCCGTCAGGGCGACTCCCGAGCAGGAATCGCGGATTTTCGGCGTGGTCAGTGATCTCTTCCCCACGGTTGCCATCATCCGCATCAAGGATGTTCTTGATCATGTGGGCGCGTTGTTCGGGCGCATGGCCCGTGTTTTCCAATCCGTGTCGGCACTGGCCCTTGTAAGCGGATTTCTGGTTCTTGCCGGGGCCTTTTCAGCGGATCAGCACCGCAGGATCTATGATGCCGTCATCTACAAAGTCTGCGGGGCCACACGCAAGGATATCATCCTTGCATTGATGACGGAATTCGCTGTCATAGGGCTGGGAGCGGGGTGTATCGGCTGCCTGACAGGCAGCCTGGCAGCCTGGGGGGTGATTGCCGGGTTCATGCACATGCCCTTTGTGGTGGATCCCCTGCTGGCCGTGACCACGGTGATTGCCGGGATTGTCATGGCTGTGGGCCTGGGACTTCTGGGAACCATCCGGGCCCTTGGCAAGAAACCGGCCGGGTACCTGCGCAACGAGTAACCCGGTGCAACGTTGTGGGCGCGCCAGGGGAGACCCGAGTCAGACCATGGTGTTCATGAACGGCATTGGTTCAAAGGGCCGGGGTCCTGCATGGTGATGGGCGACCATGAACCCGGGCTGAAGGTGGCAAAAAAAGTCTCCCTGGCCTTGTCCGTGCCGATGATGGCCAGGGTGTCACCTCCCTGGATGGTGAAATCGGCTCCGGGATTGAGAATGAGCTCCTGGTTGCGGACCACCCCGAGAACGGACGTGCCGGTTGTTTTGCGGATGGCGTTTTCTTCCAGGGTGCGGCCGGCCAGGGGGCTTTTGGCATCTATGGTGACCCATTGGAGATCAAACATGTCGCTTGCCGTCTGCATGCGTTCAAACAGGCTGGATTCTTCATGCTGTTCGGGGGTTGCATTCCACCGTTCACGAAGGGTTTGTATGTACTCATGAATGCGCGTTGCCGGGATATGCAGATGAACCAGGGTCTTGCGGGTCATTTCAAGGCTTGCTTCAACTTCGGGGAGCACGATTTCGCTGACACCGAGTTCCTGAAGTTCCTTGAAGGATTCCCGGGTGGAAGTGCGGGCCACAATGGGGAGGTCTTTGTGGTGTTGTCTGACCCTGACGGCCACGCTTCTGGTCTGCAGGGTGTCCGGCAGGGTAATGACCATGAGGGAAGCGGCGTGAAGGGAGGCTGCCTCCAGAACGATCTCATGGGTTGCATCCCCGTAGATTGTCGGAATATTGTCTTTTTGTGCCAGTTCCACCCGGTTTTGATCCAGTTCTATGACCACAAAGGGAAGATTCAGGCAGGAGAGCACCCTGGCAACCTGGGAGCCGATGCGGCCGTATCCGGCCACAATGACGTGATGATGCAGACCGCTGGGCGGGACATTGATGGTTTCCAGGCGTTCGTGCCTGAAGTAGCGTTTTTTGAGGGCGTACAACCTGGCTGTCATGGAGGAGACAAGGGGGGTAAGGACCATGGTGACCACGGTAAGGGTCAAGATCAGTGAAAAGAGCTCCCGGTCAATGGATCCCTGGTTGACGCCGATGCGGGCGAGAACAAAGGAAAATTCACCGATCTGGAACATGCCCAGCCCCACGGCCAGGGGAATCACATTGCCATACTTGAACACCCTGGCGATGGTGGCAAAGATGATTCCCTTGCCGAATCCAATGGTCAGAACCAGAATGAGGATTTCTCCGAAATGATGGAACAGGAAGCGGGGATCAAGCAACATGCCCACTGAGGCGAAAAAGAGCAGGCCGAACAGATCGCGCAGGGGAATGATGTCGCTTAGGGCCTGATGCCCATATTCGGATTCGCTGAGAACCATGCCGGCCACAAAGGCCCCAAAGGCAAAGGAAAGCCCGAACAGATGGGTCAGGTAGCCGATGCCAAGGCCGATGGCGGTGATGGCGATGAGAAAGAGTTCCCTGGAACCCATCCGGGCGATATGGGTCATGAGTCGAGGCAAAAGGCGGGTCCCCAGGATGATCATGGACGCGATGAAGATGATCGCCTTGATCCCTGCATAGCCCAGTTCCGACAGTCCCATGTCCGGATTGTCCAGCTTGGGCAGGATGATCATGAGCGGGATCACGGCAAGATCCTGGACAATGAGCATGCCGATCATGACCTTGCTGGAAAGGGTTCCCAGCCATCCTTGATTCATGAGGGTCTTCAGGATGACCATGGTGCTGGAAAGGGAGATGAGTCCGCCAATCCACAAGGACTGGCGCCAGGCCAGCCCCATGGTCTGTCCGATGCCAAAACCCAGTGCGATGCACAAGAGAATTTGAATGGGCGTCCCGATGAGGGCGATTTTTTTGACCGGTTTGAGATCCTTGAGGGAAAATTCCAGGCCCAGGGCAAAAAGCAGCAGGGCCACACCGATTTCGGCCAAAAGTTCGATTTCATGGGTGCTTGAGACGGTCAGTCCGCCGGTGTGGGGGCCAAGGAGCACTCCTGCCAGGACGTAGCCCAGAATGACCGGCTGACCCAACCGATGCATGAGCAGGCCGCTGAAAAACGAGGTGACCACAAGAAGGATGATGTCGGTTGTAATGCCCATATCTGGTATGTCCCCAAAAGAGGGGAAACGGCCTCTGGCCGAACCCGTGTCTTCTTTGTATTTGATGGATGCGCCGGAGAGGATGCGTGGGGTGTGTTTTTTAACATCCTGTTATCATGAAACTATCCGGTCAGGAAATGGGTATGAGGAATATACCCGTATCCCCGTAAACCCGCAAGAAGGGCGCAAAGGCTCCCATTATGCATGTAACCAACCCATCAGACAAGCCCCAAGAACCCCTTATGGGCTGCCATGAGAATCCGGATCTTGAACGGTCCGTGCTCATGGTGGTCTGTCTGACCACTTTTGTGACCCCTTTCATGCTTTCGGGGATCAATATTGCCCTGCCTCACATCCAATCGACCTTTGCAAGCAGTGCGGTTGCCCTTTCCTGGGTGACCACTTCCTATCTCCTGGCAACAGCGGTGTTTCTGGTTCCCATGGGCCGATTGGCCGACATGTATGGCCGTTGGCGATTTTTCCTCGCCGGTGTTGTGCTCTTTGTGGTTTCTTCCCTTGGTTCCGGCCTTGCCGGATCCATGTCCATGCTTCTTGCCATGCGGGTGGTGCAGGGCCTTGGCGGGGCCATGATCCAGTGCACAGGGGTGGCCATACTGGCCTGCGTGTTCCCGCCCGCCTTCAGGGGGCGGGCCATGGGATTTCAGGTGGCGTCCGTGTATCTGGGGCTTTCCCTGGGACCTTTTGTGGGGGGCTGGATGACCAATATGCTGGGATGGAGATCAGTCTTTCTGACGGGTTCGGCCGTGGGACTGTACGCTTTTGGGCTGGCGTGTGTCCGGCTTCCCCGGGAGGAGGACACAACGCAAGGGGAAAGATTCGATCTGGCCGGTTCCGTGATCTATGGCCTTTCCCTGGCTGGTCTGGTCATTGGGGCGCCCAGACTCCCCGGGCTATCCGGATGGCTGCTGGTTATGGGCGGTGTGGCCGGGCTGGTGGTTTTCATCCGCATGCAAAAGCAGGGGGCTTTCCCGGTTGTGAACATGCGTATCTTTACCGGAAATCGGGTGTTTGCTTTTTCCAACCTGGCCGCCCTGATCCATTATTCCGGTTCGTATGCGGTTATGTTTCTGCTCAGCTTGTATTTGCAGTACATCAAGGGGATGCAGGCTCATACGGCCGGCATGATCCTCGTTTGCCAACCCGTGTTCCAGGCCGTGCTATCTCCTTTGGCCGGCCGCCTGTCCGACAGGATGGAACCCGGTATCATCGCCTCGGTGGGCATGGGCATGACCGCTTTGGGATTGATTGGGTTCGCCTTTCTGGACGAGGGGTTTCCCCTGCTGGCAATCATGAGCATTCTTTGTTTCATGGGCATCGGGTTTGCCTTGTTTTCTTCGCCCAACATGAACGCCATCATGGGTTCGGTAACCAGGAAAAATTATGGATTGGCCGCAGGCATTTCTTCCACCATGCGTACCCTGGGCATGCTGGTAAGCATGGGAACCTCAACGGTTCTTTTTGCCGCCATGCTTGGAACAGCCCCCATTGAACCGGCGACGTACCCGATTTTTCTGCACACAGTGCGGCTGTGTTTTCTTGTTTTTGCATGCATGTGCGCGGTGGGGATCATTTTTTCCCTGGTGCGGGGAAAGATCCATGGATAAAGAGGAGGGCGCTGCATCGGCAAAGAAGTTTGCTGATCCTGCAACAATGCTGTGGAGACCCAGTGATCCTGGAACGATGTAACGGGACAACGGGGCGCAAACAAATGCTGGACCAGTGTGTCTTCGGTGTAGGGAGTCGGGGTCATTGCCCCTGCCTCCTCCGCTTGGCCGAGCGCACCCGGTACAGACGCTCGGTAAATCCGCCTTGGGTTTCAAAGTCCTGAGCCAACCGCTCGACCTGGCGATCAAGCAGTGAGCAGGCCACCGTCAGCAGGGTCAGGGCGGCGTTGGCGGAAAGTTCGGGGTAGATTCTGGTGGACAGCGTGGACGCCATGGACGCGGTGGACGGCTTCCGGATTTGTCCACACCGCCCATCCTGTCCACATTGGCCACTTTTCTTCACCACTTTCACCACCCATGCCGCCACCTCGTCGGCGGTTCGGCAACGTTGATCGATCAACGCCTGCCGCAGCGGATTATCCCTCTCCCACTGCGCCAGCCCCCGCTGGCGCAGAAAATCCTCATAGTCGAGCTTCAATTCCTCCAAACTGGCGCGTGCCACCTGGGTGAGCTTAAGTTCCATCTTTTTTGAGGTGGCCGACGCCTGCGACCCTTCGGCGATGTTCTGCACCCCGCTGCGCGCCGCCTGTACCATCTGGTCATGGGTGCGGCTGCGGCGGTCGATGTACCGGTTGCAGAACCGCACCGTCACGTCATAGACAAGCTGCGCCACCTGGAAGCTCTTCAGTTTGCGGTACCCGCCATGTTTGGGAATCAGCTCAGACATGGTTCCCCCCTGTTACGTTCCGCCCACACCGTCCACCAGGTCGCACCCCGTTTGATCCTGCAAGTTACCCCCAAATTTTTTGGGTTCAGCGTTACACCCTTGGAAAGTAACAGGCACAAAAAAACCGTTTAGCTTGAAATTTCAACGCGTTCAAGTCTAAGCGGTATATTTTGGACATACAAAAACAAGGGACTGGTGGAGCAAACAGCTCTCGACCGCGACCCTGTCTCCGACCGCAAACCATCCCGTAACACATTGAAAATAAGGGCTTCACATAGAAAGTCGAGTCACGCCCCAAGTTCCCACCCGGGAAGCAACTTTTCTCTCCCGATTTCCAAGCTCCAAACGAGGATGCTGGGTTTGCAGCATAATCGGATACCAACGGCCTCGTCACAACCCTGTCCTGTTTCTCCGTACATCCGGTTCGATTCCGCAAACCGGAATCGAACCGGCCTACCTACCCGGCAGTTCCGTACCGCGACTCATGATCTCGATATAGTCGACATAACTGAACAGGCGGTTACGCTTCTGGGCGGTCAGCTCCTTGACGATGCCAAGCTGTTCCAAGTGGCCGAGTGCCTTGTTGACCGTGGCCGGGGTGATGCCGGTCTTCTCCACCAACGAGCCCGAGGTGGCGATGGGATGCTCCATAAGCGCCCGGTGAACCTGCAGGGTGGATGCCGCAGCCCGTCCCAGACCACTGATCTTGTCACGGTCCTGGTTCGACAGGTCGAGAAGCTGCTGCGCCGTTTCCACCGCCTGGGTGGCGGTGACGATCACGGCCTCGGCGAAGAAGTCGAGCCAAGCCTCCCAATCGCCGGTCATCCGTACGTTGTTGAGCAGTTCGTAGTAATACTGGCGGTGCGTCTTGAAATAGAGGCTGAGGTAGAGCATCGGCTCCCGCAGCACCTTCTGCTCGCATAGGAGTAACGTGATCAACAGTCGACCGAGACGGCCGTTACCGTCCAGAAATGGGTGGATCGTCTCGAACTGCACATGGGCCAGCGCCGCCTTGAGCAGCACCGGGGTCGGCTCCGGTTGGTCATGGAGGAAGAGCTCCAGCTTGCTCATGCACTCCAGTACATCTTCGGGCGGAGGCGGAACAAAGGCCGCGTTGCCCGGCCGGGTGCCGCCGATCCAGTTCTGGCTGCGCCTCAATTCGCCAGGGGTTTGATTGCTTCCCCGGCCCTTGGTCAGCAGCACACCGTGGATGTCACGGAACAAGCGTAGCGACAGCGGCAGACCTTCCTCCAGCAGGCGCAGACCATGGTCGAGGGCCGCAACATAGTTGCTGACCTCCCGCACGTCGTTCAGTGGCACGCCGGGTTTCTGATCCAGCTCGAACAGCAGCAGGTCGGAAAGCGACGATTGCGTCCCCTCGATCATGGAGGAGAGCACCGCTTCCTTGCGGACGTACATGTAGAGGAACAGCGAGGTGTCCGGCAGCAAGGTCGAGACACTGTCCAGACGCCCGAGCGCCAGCAGCGCCTGGTCGAACTTGCTGCGCAGCTCCGGCGACCAGTTGATGGGTGGATATGGCGGCAACGGCGCGGGAACGAAGGCCTGGGCCTTCTCACCCACCGTCGATATGGTCACGTATTTGCCTTGGAGTTCTCGCTTCATCCTGCCTGCCTCGAACCTAAAATAAGGTTTGTCTTTATTTTATTTTCACTGCATATCCTAAAATAAAGAATCGAGAAGGAAAAATCAAGCGGATTTCCCCATTGGCCGTTTCGATTTCCTCAAAAAGCCCCCTTTTGTGGGTGATCAATTGAGGCGACAACTTTCCTGACACAGGGGGTATCCGAAGGAGCCTCTACAGGGAACTAAATGACACCATGCGCAAGAAAGTCTTGAAGGGATCACGTTGGATTCTGATGAAGAATCCCGACAACCTCAGTAAAGAGCGTGATGAGCAGGAACTCCTGAAGGAAGCCTTACGGCTCAACGAGCCACTAGCCACAGCGTATTACATGAAAGAGGATTTACGCCAGATATGGGAGTAGCCCAACAAACAAACAGCTGAAAAAGTTCTGGAATCCTGGATCGAGACGGCGCTGTCCTCAGATATACAACAGCTCGTGAAAATGGGAAAAACCATGGCCCTACATCGTCGGAGTATCCCTGATTGGTATGATCATCCTATCTCGTCAGGGCCCATGGAAGGCACAAACAATAAAATCAAAAAAATGAAAAGACAGGCATACGGCTTCAGGGATATGGAATTCTTCAAGCTCAGAATCTTGGGAATCCATGAGGCTAAGTACGCTATTATCGGATGAACCAAAAAGGAGAACCTTCTCTATTTCAAGAGGAAGTGTTATATTAAGTCGAAACTAATTCATTTCAGTTCATCTTTCAGTTTCGCAACCATCTGTATGGTTTTTTCAAGTTCTGTACGGATTTCGTAGCGCTCAGTATTGTAATGACAGAAAGGGTTCAACACCAGGGATCGATAGGTTTCTATTTTTGCTTTCAAATCAGGATCTATGTCCTCTTTCATTACATTCCAAAAATCTTCTGTTGTGTACTTATTGAGCTTAGATTTGAACACCACGGCCTTTTTTTTCTTTTCGCAGTACTGCCTGATGATTTTTTCAAAGGCGGCTCGAACATACACTGCAGCCGCTTTGTAGTCGTTTTGTCCCAAGTGTTTTTTCGCCTTGGTGAGCAGATTCTGGTTGTCGAAAATCACCGGAACTTCAAATCCCTCATAACTGCTCGAAACATAAAACTCCATGGTTTTCCATTCGGATTTTCCCTCGAGGAAGCTTTTGGCGTATTCGAACCAAGGTTTGTCATAGGTGGTGATAAAAATCTGGTATTCCGGAAATTCCTTTTCCAAAATTTTTAGTAAAGGCAGACGATTAGCAATATCAAGCCCAATGAAAATGTCATCCAAAAAGAGTACTTTGCAGGGGATACCTTGGACATGGCGCTTGATCATGCCCAGGTAAATGGAAATGGCAATGGCCGACAGCCGCGCCTCGTTCAAAAATAAGTGGGGTTTTTCAATACGCTTGCCGGCATAACTGAGCTCAACCCGTACCTGGTTACCTTCTAACCCTTGGTAATCGTTAGTGGGCCGTACCTGGGCAAAGCGAAGCACCAACTCGACGTTGTGGCCGAAATAATCGAGAAAGGGCCGCGCGTGTTTGAGAATATATTCTGGGCTGTCCGGATGAAACAGTTCACCAAAGGCCTCGTTGAACGTTTTGATGGCCGCATTCACGTCTGATCTTTTCTTGTTGATTGGGTACTCCTTGCCAGTGCTGCGGACAACAGCCTCCTCGACATCGTCCCAAAGTGCGCCCAGTTCCTTGCCTGCAGTGAGCGAGTATTTGAAATGTTTGAGCACTCCCTTGACCAGAAGATTGAACAGGTTGATCTCGTCGTCTTTTTTCAGGTGGTGAATGGCCAGCAGATGTTTGTAAGTAAGGAAGCTTTTAAGCCGGTTGCCATCCCGAATGCTGGTGTCGCCTGCGGCGCGAGTATCGTTTGTAGAGCAATCAAAGCGATAGGTTTTCTTCCGCTTCTGCCCCAGGTTGTTCGGTTTGAAAGTAACCTTGACGGCAGTCTTACCGCTTTTGTCTGATGGGACAAACAGGTTTTCCAGTTGAGCGAGGTCAATGTCCTCCATGGACGATTGAAAAAAATCTTTCAGGGCGTAGTAAAGTGAACTTTTGCCGCTGCCGTTTTCTCCATAGATAAAGAGATTCTTTCCCCCCACGTCGATTCTGTGGGTGCCAAGAAAGGCTTTGTAGTTGGTGACTTCGATGGTATGAATTTTCATGAATTACACCTGTCCGGCAGTATCCTTGTTGCGCAACGCTTTTTTACTGTTCATCTGCACCAGTGGTCTGCTATAGCACAATGTATTATCAAGTCATATTATAAACCTCATTCTTTATTTTTAATCTACTAAAAAAAGTTTTTTATATTGAATGGTAAACCAATATTTCTATTTATTGATTTGTAGTTTGTGCTTGATGACCATCTCAATGAACTCGTATTTGAAGATAGTTCTGAATATGTTTCTCTGGATTTATTTCGCCTCTTTTTGCTTTTGTTGAAGTTGGATAAAGAGCTTTTATTAGTTTGCAACTTTTATCTGCAGTTTCGCCTGTGGCTTACGCAGAAAATGTAGTCCTATTGTTTTTTAATTTTTTTTTCATCCCAATTCACTATTTTTTAATCGCTTCCCGGATGGTTCGCACCACCTCGACGCTGTCCAGAGTTTCTATGGCGTTTCGTACCGGATGGGTCGGATCGTACAGACGGTTAAACTCGCGCTGGATGATGGTGAGTTTTTCTTCATCGCTCATGTTGTCGTTGATGGGGGCAAGTTCGCCCATTCGGGAGGGGATCTCTTTCCCCGCGGCCCGCATCTCTTCGGGGAAGTAAAGTTCATAGACCAGACCGTCGATGAGTTGTTCGAAAAAGGCGGATTGGAGTTTCTGGTCTTTTTTCGTTGTGATGAGAGCGTAGTCGGCCAATATCTCAAATGGTTTTTTTCGGGGGGTGTCTAATTTCGGAACCGGTAGATTTTCAACGAACATGGGTTTGTACTCAAAATAGCCCCCATTCCGGGTAACGCCTAAGGAACGAATGTAATAATCTCCAACTGTCGAGTTGAGAATTGCAAGCAGAAAGCGATCACCACCGGCAATGAGGGGGCTTGGTGCGTTGATATGCATGCCTGCTGGGGCCAAGGCGAATTGACTGCTGAGGGCAAGATTTCCCCAGACAATTTTCTCCTTCGCAAACTCACCATAATAGGCGATCTGGTCTTGGGTCTCGAACCACTTGTTTCCTGTTTTTTTACGACTTTTGACGACATTGCCTTTCTCGTCCCTGCTGATGACCTCGCCGGTCTGATGCAGTTTGCGACCGAATGATTTCAGGTAATCCCTCACGGCCTGATAATCGTCGATATTCAGATTCAAAGCGGGAAAGGTGGCAATCAGCCACAAATTCGCAAAATCCACCCGGTAGCGCTTGATGTCGCGCCCGCGCAGGATGGGTTTGATGATCTCGGCGGATTTGGGGTCGGCGGCGATAAGCTCGTCCTTTTTTTTGCCGTCGATGATGAATGCCTGGTTGAAGCCGGTTTTAATACCGTAATTGATGGCGATGTTCCACTCCCTGAGCGGGGTGCCGACCAGCTCGATGCGTTTTTTGATTTCGTAATGGCGCTTGTCGCTGATCACCCAGCTCTCGCCGGAAAGATTGTCCAGCTCGATGCTGTGCTTTGCCACAAAGGTATCCAGCGGTGTTCCCCGGGTGAAGGCCGGGCTGATCAGGCAGGCGCGAACCGGTTTGGTCCGTTTGCGTTTTTCAAAGAGCAGGACGTTGGTATCCACAGTAGCGGTCTCAAAGACTTGGAAGCTGGAAAAATCGATCAAGGTGATCGGCTGTGTTTCCGTGCTGAAAAATTTTCGCAACTTCTTGCCGTAGGCTGCCCGCATCCACTTGTTGGAGGTGATGAAGGCTAGAACACCTTTGTCACACAGAATGCTGTGCCCCTTCTCGTAGAACAGACCGTAGATGTCGCCGGTCTTGGCAAAAGTTTGATATTTCTGTTTTTCCCAATCCTTTTGAATCTGTTGTCCTGAAAATTTCTGGATCTGCACATAGGGCGGGTTGCCGATCACCACGTCAAAACCGCCCTTTTCGTGCCAGATCTCGGAAAAAAAGACCTTGAAATCAAAATTTTTCCTGCCGTTGGTTATCCGGGTTATGAGCGTTTCGATCTCTTCGTGTAATCGTTTCTTATCATTCCGATTGGTAGCGTTGAAGTAATCCTTTTTTTTCTTTTCAAGTTCATTGAAGAGCAGGCGGTTGCACAGATCAACCTCTATGCCAAGCAACGAATCCCCGCACACGATCTTGTAATCGAGGTTGGGCAGGGGCTCGATGGTGTCGTAACGTTCCTCGTCCACGATCATGGAAAGCCACAGGCGCAACCGGGCGATGTCGATGGCCGAAGGGTCGATGTCCACGCCGTAGATAGATTCCCGAATGGCGTGACGCTTGAGTTCGTAGGCGCTCCTGGTGTTGTCGGAATGCGGGGCTAGAGCCATCCGGGCAGCCACGATTTCGTGCAGCAGCCCCACGGGGAAGGCGCCGGAGCCGATGGCTGGATCACAGACCTTGATCTCGGCCAATGCCTGGTCGATCTCCTTAGCGTATTTCCGCACTGCCTCAGGTAACTGGAATTTGTATTCCCTGGTTTCCTTGCCTCTGTTGAGCACCCGGGTATCGTTTTCCAGGGCCAGGTGTCCTTTGCGGATCAGGGTTTCGATATCCTCTTTTGGAACTTTTATGTCCTGATGCTCGGCGGTTCGTTTGAGTTGGTTCTTGCGGCCTTCGTTGCCGAATGGGCTGGTCAGGGGAGAATCGATCTTTTGGTAGCTCGTAGGGTAGCTGTTCAGCCTGCTGTCCAGGTAGTGGATCAGGCTTTCCTGACACATGTAGTGGACTATCTGCCTGGGGGTGTAGAAGGCGCCCTTGGATTTGCGTTCGGTGATCTCCAGCATGTTCTCGAACACCTTGCCGAGCATTTCCGGGTCGATGGCCACTTCTTTTTCCAGAGGCTCGTCTTCTTTGATGGTAAAGTTGTAACGATCAAAAACATCGAGGATGCCGGTGCCGGTATCGCCCGCCTTGTTTTTTTCGTTGTTGTGGAACAGGTTGTTGGGCAGATCGATGGACTCATTTTGCCAGTCGTATTCGGCCTCGAACAGGCCACCGTTTAGAAAGGGGATTTTACAGTCGAAGCGGGAATAGTAGTTCGGGTTTTTTCCTTGACGTTCCAGGGCCAAGGCCTCGTAGAAAAGGTATTGCAGAAAGTCATGAAAATAACTGCCGCTGCTTTGCACAATCTGGTCGAAGCGTTCACGTAGGAATCGCCTGGAACCCTCGCCCCAATTTTTTTCTTTGGGCACGCCAAGCCAGCCTTTTTTTTGCAGAAAATAAAGAAACACGATCTGGCCGAGGAGTTTTTTGGCAAAGCGGCTGACAGCCTGATCGGTCTCTGGTTCGGTTTTGCACTGAAAAAAATTCTGGTTTTTAAGATGACTGGCCAGCTTGAGAAACAACTGCTTGTACTGCTCGAAAAACTCGTCCGAGACTTTTTCTACGGAAAAGGCCGCCTCGATCTGGTCGATGCGTGGATCAGCGTAATCCATGGTTAAAATGGGTAGCAGTTGCCGGGCTGCGGTGTGGCTGTTTTCATGCACGCCGACCAGATAAGAATAACGGCGCGCCGGGGTCAGCTCTTGTTTGAGCCGGACCTTGCCTTTATCGTCCTTGTAGGCTTCGTGCTCGATCTTGACAAAAGAAAAACGCCAGTCCGCGCCTTCGTCGTCCCTGGCATAAAAAGCGATCAGCGACGCCTCCTTTTCAAACTGCTTGAGCCGGTTGACGGCAAAGTTGCGTAGGGCAGAGCGAGCCCGCTCCAGCTTGGCCAGGGTTTTGACTTCGACCACCAGCAGATCCAGCGGCTCGCCGTCCGGGTCCACATATTTTCCGATGCGCCAATATTGGTTCACATGTGGCTTGAAGGCGTCGGGGATGTAGTTGCCGGTGTAGTGGCGGCTGCGCGGTTCAAAACGGTTGAGCAGGTTGCGTAAAAAGTGTTCATAGCGCTGCCGGCCGAAGGGGTTTGTAAACAGATTGCGGATCAGTTCTTTTGCCTGGCTGGTGTCCATGGATTATGCGTCTCCTCCTGCGATCAGGTAGCCGGAAAGAATCACTTCGCGCCGCGCCTGAGTCCGGCGGGTTGACCGACCTGCGGTGTTTTCAACAGTACGGATATGCTTGCGAAGAATGGCAAGCATTTCGAGAGGATCTAAAGTCTTTTCCAATTCTTTTTTGATGGATTGAGCGGTCTTTTTGGCCATGAGACCCTGAGCAATCATTTGTCGCACCGACTCGACAAATTCCTCGTCCGTGTCGGTGAACTTTGGGTAGTTGCGGAACGTTTTGTTTTTGAGCCGTTTTTCGATATACGCCATATTGGAGCGACCGCCGGCCGCGCGGGAAGGCCCCTGTTCCTGCATCGTATCTTGCGTAAACTGTTGCTTGTTGGTTTCCAGCCATTCGTAATATCGGTTGGGAACCGGTAGGCGAGGCGTATCTGGTGCGCATTTGAGCATGTCAGCTGCTTCAAAGAAGGTGATTTCGCGGCCTTGGCCTCCTTGGGCACAATAGAATTTTTTCAAGGGTCCGATACGGAAGAAGGTGACCAGATGATCCGTTGCAAGGTCGTTTGCCCGGCGCCCGGAACGCGCTTTTTTGGGCAAGCGCTTGATCTTTTCGAACAGATCCGGCTGTTCATCTCGTAGTTTACGCATCATTTCCAGGTACTTCAATTCAGAATCCCCTTCGACCTCTTCGCCGGTGTACGCCGTTTTGCGATTCAGGGTGTCAAACAGTTCCTGGCTGCCGATTTCCTCGCCGTCGGAAAGATACCGGGCATCTTCGCCCAGAATGTCGTGAAACATCTGGATCTTGTTGGTGATGTTGGCTTCAAGGCCCAAGTGGGCGTCGGCTTGGGTAGTGGGGAAAAAGTTGTAAATATAAATGTCGGTATGTTTTGTACCGAGACGGTTGATGCGCCCGGCGCGTTGGAGCACGCGAGTGGGGTTCCAGGGTAGGTCGTAGTTGACCAGCACATTGGCCCGGTGCAGGTTGATCCCTTCTGAAAGGACGTCGGTGGAGATCAGGATACGTAAGCTGTTGTCATTCTTCCGTTGGTTGGGATCGAAGGCGGCCTTGATCCGATCTCGTGCAATGGTGGGGACGTGAGTTGTGGGCGGAGCGCCTGCCCTGCCCCCTTGGCTGCAAAAGAACATGACTTGGCCGGGATATTGCCGGTTGATCTGCTCGAACAAGTAATCACCGGTTTCTTTGGACTCGGTGAAGACAATCAAGCGATTTTGCAGCGTTGGGTCTTCTTTTAGTTGAGTGTTAAGAGCGTCCAATTTGGGGTCCTGATCGACATCTTTCCAGAAATCTTCGATTCGTCGCAACAATGCTAGATCATAATCGAGATCATCCCTGAATTCGTTACGGAAGTCCTCAGAGGCGTACCTTGCGGCTTTTTCCTGTTCAACGTACTTTTCAAGAAGGTCAACATCGTCTTTGTCCAGCAGGTCATACACATCGATATTTTTGCTGATGTACACCGTACCACCATCATACATGGTGATAAACCGCTCGTAGGATTTGATAAACCGGCGGATACTTTTTCTAAAGGCATAAAAACTGCTTTCCAGGCGCTTGATCAGGATTCCCTTCATGAAACCGCCCACATTGCGCTGCTGTTGCCGCTCGAATGCGGAAAGTCGTTTGCTACCGCAGTAATAGAGCAGTGGAATATACCGCGCATAACGAAATTTTTGAAGCTCGCTGATGGTTCGGCTGAAGGTTGTTTCCAATTCGCCTTCGAATGAATATATGATTCGCCGAGGATCCTGAATTTCCGGGAACAAAAGGTCCTGGCTCTCGATATCCTTTTTGAAATAGGTGACAACATCGGCGCGGGTGCGGCGAACCATGACATGTTTGAGAATGCGTTCGCGGATTTCACGAGAGACCGTTTTGATTGTCTGCTTGTAGGCCGGATCGGTACGGTCCAGCCCTTTGAAACGGCGGCGAAGAGAAGCAAAAAAGCGTTCCAAGTTGGGGATGCCGGGGATAGTCGAATTCTTCGGTGCCTGGAACAGCTTGAGCTGGGCGTAAATATCGTCGATGGTGTTGTTGAGCGGCGTGGCTGTTACCAGGATGACCTTCTTGCCGCGGCAGATATCAAGCAGATCGGCATAGGAACGGGTCGCCTCGTTGCGAAAACGGTGGGCCTCATCGACTACCACGTAGTCGAAACGGTCAAGACCAAACCGAATTACTTTTTCTAATTTTCCCAGGGACTCGACCCGCGCTGGTACCCGAAAATCGTGCAGGCTTTCCTCCCAGTAATTTTTGAGGACCGGAGGGCAGATCACCAGAATCCGCCCTTTGAGCTGTTGGAGCATTTGCGCAACGATGAAGGTTTTACCAAGGCCCACGACATCTGCCAGAAAGACACCGTTGTACTCGTTGAGCTTCTTGATCGCCTGTTGCACCGCCTGCTTCTGATACTGCAGGGACATGAACCCTTCGGGCAAAAAGATTTCCATATCTTCTTGCAGGTTTATATCCTCCTGTAAGTACTCGTAAACCAGCTTGAGATAGAGCTGGTAAGGGGTGATCGTGTCGTTGAGCCAGGTTCTGTGCTGTATGGTATGGACAAACTCCTGCGAGATATCTACGGATTGACGCCAGAGATCCTCAAACTGGGAAAGCGCGAATTCCACATCCCGGCGTTGACGCAGTTCGACATTGAATTCCCGATTGGCGATTAGTCCGGAATAGGAAAAATTACTTGAACCGGTGATGGCAAACCCGTAATCACGGTCCTCAGGCGCAAACCGGCCGATATAGACCTTGGCATGGATGTTTCGTGACGGAAATGCTCGAATTTCCAGCTTTTTTCCATTCCCCCCCTGCTGTTTATCCTTTTCGGCAAATGGGCAATCTACCTGCAAAAACTCAATGAACTTTTTCAGACCGACTTCAAGCTGTTTGTCGGAGTCCGGGGCATTCTCGATTTGGTGAACCAGTTCATCCTGAAACCGTTTTTTGGTGTTGGCGTGGGATTCTAAGTCGATTTTCATTTGTCCGTCATCCGGATAAAGGGCGCGGTACACTTCCGTATCAACTCCCAAACCGACAAGAATACGGGTCTTATCGAGTGGTTCGATTGAATCATAAAGCTGATAAAATCCACTGGCATGAAAATACCCGACGAGGATATCGAACAGTCGCGTGTCAGCCAGTGTCGCTTTGAAACGGTCCAGCAGCGTTTGGTTGGCATCGTTGGTGAAAAAAGTCAGATCAGTCTTGTTGCTGCTCATGCGTCTCCCCCGGGCAATTATAATTTCTCCTGCCGGATCATCTTGCTGCAGAAACGATCAGACTGCGTTCTGGCCAGCTTAACCAGCCTTGTTTTAGCGTTTTCCCAGCGGTTGATGGTGGGGAAGCTCATCCCCAGCTTGTAGCCCCGGTTTTCCTGGCTGATTCCCTGTTGTCTGCGGCCTTTTTTGATCAGTTCCAGGCATGTTTTGTCGCTTTCGATCCACAATATCCTTTTGCCATTTGCATGTCCGTTTTCTTCTGCAAGCAAACAAGTGTTAATTCATGCTCAGTCAGTTGCAGACAATCCATCTGATTGAAAAGATACAATATAACAGGTGACATGTCACGTGCAAGAGGAAATGTTTCCTAAATTTCGACAGTTCATCGGTACTCCAGGTAAGTAATTTATGGCAAATACCAAGTATAATATCTTGTTAGAATACAAATTGATTCCGATACTTTCTATATCTTTACTGTAAATATAGACAGAGAATAAGAAATGTAATGTTTCTTGTTGGAATGAATAACTCTTCTTATGAGATTATCAATTTAGTGGGTCGTGTTTCGAAGAAAATTGCAAAGGAAAGAACGCGAGAAAAGGATCCAAAAACCGGACAAGTCCCAAAAGTGAACCTTGAGAAAGCGGGAAATTAAGGTCTGGCAGAGGAAGAAAATTATCCTGATTTCCAGAAAACCGGGTTAAGATGTTGGCAACACGAGCCAACTGCGGCAAGTATTAACGTAACCCTTTGCCACAAAAAAAAACGAACCTTCCGATATGCCGTAATTAGCAATTGGATCAGTTCGTCTTAAATTTGATGGTGGAGGCGGCGGGAATCGAACCCGCGTCCGAAAATACTTGGCTCGGAGCTTCTACAGGCTTAGGACAGGTTTTCATCTCGATTTCGGGAGAGCCCCTGCCCCGGCGGCCCGAAATCCAGTCTGAGTAAGATCTCATTGGTGATCCCTAAGACGTGAATCACCAACCAGCCTGATGAGATGGCGCCCCGTTCAGCGTATCAGGCGTCAGCCGGCGGGACGTGGCAGCCGAAGCTGCCAGTGTTACGAACAACTGCTAGGCAGCCATTGCGTAAGCGTAATTGTCATTGTTGGCAATTAATGGTTTGCTGTGTGTTTAACGAGGACCTCACAGCACCTCGACCTGCGACCCCGGCCTCAACTATCCCCGTCGAAACCAGTGCGCCCCCTTTCAAAGAACAGTGGTCTATATATAGTGCGCTCATCGGGTTTGGCAAGTAGTTTGTGATTGGCGCTTTAGGGCAGGAGATGTGCAAGGTGGGTGAACCAATGCCGTCGTGATCTTGCGTTTGTGGGGTCGTGTCTTAGATTTATGGGGTTGTGCCAGAGGACGTGCAGCCCTGCTCCAGGCAGGTCGTTAGGGCGGCCAAGGTATGAGTTCGGGATGAAGAAAACACCGGCGTATGGCTGCCGGCCTTGGCGAACCCAGGGCTCTTGCCGGTATCTGCAACATGAACATGAGTGAACGTTTTTTTGGATATTGTGGACACATGAAACAGGAGATGGCGAAAAGCACTGGTGACAGCGGGTTTCTTGAACAGGTGCGCCAGTCTTTCAATACAGCGGACGCAGACCTGGTGGGACGGGCCCACGCCTTGGCCAGGTCCAGACTGCAAGACCAGGGGGTTGGCTTGCAGGCGGCTTGCCTGCTTCTGGAACAGCAGGCTGACGCCATATCCATAGCCAGCGCCCTGCTTGCTCCCCTGGTGTGGCAGGGTCTGATTGATTCAACTGACATTGAAAAGCGTTTTGGGGTTGACGTAGCCGATACCCTGGAAGATTTGCTGCCATCTGCTATTCACCATGGTGGATCAGGTACTCATCCCTCCCGTGAAGATATTCAGTCGCTGTTGACGGTTATCCGCGGGACGCCCCGCCGGGCCCTGCTGCTTATTGTTTTTCGTCTGCTGACCCTTGAGCAGGCCGTTTCTCCCTTTTCCGATTCCCTGCAAGGTCTTGCCCGGGAAACCCTTGATCTCCTGCTTCCCATTGCCAACCGCCTGGGTCTGGGAGCGTTGCAGCGCCGGTTGGAAGATGCGTGCTTTCGCATTGTGGATACGCCGCATTATGAACGTCTGGAACAACGCGTGGCGCCCATCCGTGCGGAAGATGACAAATGTCTGCATCTCTTGATGATCGGTGTGCAACGTTTATTGGCCAACAATCACATTCCCTGTCGTGTGCAGGGACGGACCAAGAGTTTGTACAGCATTCATCGCAAGATCCAGCGGACAGGCAAATCCCTGGATGCCATCATGGATCGGGTGGGAGTGCGTGTCATTGTATCCTCGGTGCCTGAATGCTATGCCGTGCTGGGCCTTTTGCACGCCCATTTCAAGCCGATTCCCGGCACGTTTGATGATTACATCGGTCTTCCCAAAAACAACGGGTACCAGTCCCTGCACACCTGTGTCTATCCCATCCGCGAGATCTCCCACAAACCCATTGAATTTCAGGTTCGTACCGAGCTGATGCACCTGGAAGCCGAACATGGCACAGCTGCCCACTGGCGATACAAAAACGGGCAGGGCATGATCCGGGACCAGCAGCAGACCCAATGGATGCACAGCCTGGTGGTGCAGCACCGTGAAGCGCCCAGCAGTGAGGCCTTTATCCGGCGGTTGCACCACCAGGTGTTCAAGGATCATCTGGTGGTCTTTGGGAATGGGGGTCGCATTGTGCGTTTGGAAGAAAGGGCAACGGTGCAGGATTACCTGAAGATCATCAATGCCCGCCTTCCCCGCAATAACGTGGTCAAGGTGAATGGCCGGGTGGTTACCCTGGATTGCCCCTTGCGGGATGGTGATTCCATTGAGGTTCCAACAGATGGAGATGCAAAAGATGCTCGCCGGGAAACCATGAGGGCAAAACAATCACGTGCTGCCCTTACGGGTTCATTGTCCGTGTTTCCCCTGGAAAAATCCCCTGAGGCAGAGGAATGATGCTGGGTCCAGACGAAGGGTCGCCGGGATATGGGTACAGATCAGATTGAAACATCCGCATGAAAAAAGGGTTACATCGTTACGATGTAACCCTTTTGATTTTGTGGCGGAGAGGGTGGGATTCGAACCCACGTAGGAGCTGTTAACCCCTAACTCGATTTCGAGTCGAGCGCGTTACGGCCGGACTTCGCTACCTCTCCAATATGGCAAGGACGTACAACAGGTGTCCCTGGCGGTGATGGACAAAGATCACGTGGGCGATTCAGACGGTGCCACGGTTGGTGATTTGTGTTGTTGGCGTCTTTTTCTGAAAAAATCCGTTAAAAGAGTGCTGCATTCCTGTTTTCTGATGCCTGCAACAACCTGGAACGCATGGTTGGACCAGGGAAGCATGTTGCCCAGCAATCGGGAACCAAGGGCTCCGGTTTTGGGATCATGGGCACCGAAGACAACCATGCTTATGCGCGCATGCATGATCGCTCCAAGGCACATGATGCAGGGTTCAAGGGTAACGATCAGGGTGGAGCCTGGAATCCGATAGTTGCGCTCGTTTTGACATCCCTGACGAATGGCCAGTATTTCCGCGTGCGCTGTTGGATCGTGCCGGGAAATACTTTGGTTGTACCCTTGGCCGATAATCAGACCTTCTTTGTCAATGAGGACCGCTCCCACGGGAATTTCTTCCGCCTGAGCCGCCTGTCTGGCCTGGTCAAGGGCTGCGTCCATGAGTGTATCCCAGCTGGACCAGTTACCCGGAGGTGACTCCTTAATGAATTCCATGATGGGAGGCAAGGATTATGTTGGGTCCGCGAAAAAAACCTTACAATCTGCGCAGGTACTGGATTCCCCGTTCCATCAGTGCTGTGCCGAGCATGGTTGTCTTGCCCCGGGTCCAAGCAGGGTGATTGGTGGGGTGGTTGTAGGCTTCGGGATGGGGCATAAGCCCAAGGATGCGCCCCGAAGGGTCGGTCAGGCCTGCGATGCCCAGGGGGGAGCCATTGGGATTTTCAGGATACTTCTGGGTTGGCTGCCCGGTTTGGGGATCAATATACTGCAAGGCAATGAGGTTGGCCTGTTGAAGTTCCGTAAGCACCTGCTCGCTTTTGGCAATGAGCTTGCCTTCCCCATGACGGACAGGGAGATAGAGTTGGTCAAGACCCTTGGTAAAAACGCATGGGGAATCAGGATTGCAGACCAGATGGACCCAGCGGTCTTCAAACCGGGCCGAATCATTATGGCTCAAGGAGACCTGTCGCTCGAAATACCGGCCGCCGGCAGCAGGCAGAAGTCCGAGTTTGACCAGCAACTGGAAGCCGTTGCAAATGCCCAGGATGATGCCTTGTGAGGCCAGAAAGTTTTTGAGCTCATCCTCAAGGGATATGCCGGAGACCGTTTTCATGTACCGCCAGCGCAGGGCAGCCGCCTGGGCCGCGCCAAGCTCATCACCATCAAGAAACCCACCGGGAAAGATGATGAAATTGTAATCAGTCAGGGAATAGGTTTCCGCAACAAGATCGGAAAAATAGGCAATATCGGTTTGGTCGGAACCGGCTTGCGTTGCGGCAAAAGCGCTTTCCTTTTCGCAATTGGTCCCGTATCCGGTAATGACTAAGGTTTTGACCTTGGCCATTGGTCCTCCTGAAGGGTATGCTGTGGTGAAGCTCTCCGTAGGTGGGGAGAATGCAGAAAATGCTGTGCAAAAACAAATGGGTCTTTCTAGATAGCTTTCATGGGTCCAAGAAGCAAGGGATATTTGGAGATTCAAGATTCTTGACAAGGTGAAAAATCATTGTCTAATGAACCAGATGCTCGACAGGCTGTACTACGTTTTCCTTTGGGTGGGCTGCACAACGGTGGCGGCCCATTTGTTTATTGATTTTGCTGGATTAAGAACTTGCGGGGAAGTATGAAAACCAAATTTATTTTTGTCACGGGAGGGGTGCTGTCCTCCCTTGGTAAGGGATTGGCTGCCGCCTCTCTTGGCACCTTACTCAAGGCTCGGGGACTCAATGTAACCATTCTCAAGCTCGATCCATACATTAATGTTGATCCCGGGACCATGAATCCTTTCCAGCATGGTGAGGTTTATGTGACCGATGACGGGGCGGAAACCGATCTCGATCTGGGGCATTACGAACGGTTCCTTGACCAGCATCTTGGCCAGGCCAACAACTTTACCTCCGGCAGGATCTACCATACGGTCATCTCCAAGGAGCGGCGGGGCGATTATCTCGGAGGCACCGTGCAGGTCATCCCGCACATTACCGATGAGATTAAGTCTTCCATCCTGAGTGTGGCCAGCGATGATCTGGATGTGGCCATCGTGGAAATCGGCGGCACCATCGGTGACATTGAAGGTCAGCCCTTTCTTGAGGCCATTCGGCAGCTTCGCACTGATCTTGGCAAGGACAATGTCCTGTACATTCATCTCACCCTGGTTCCCTACATCAAGACGGCCGGAGAGATCAAAACCAAGCCGACCCAGCACAGTGTCAAGGAACTCAGAGGTATAGGCATTCAGCCGGATATCATCCTGTGCCGATCCGAAGTGGAACTCAATGAAGATATCAAGGCCAAGATTGCCCTGTTCTGCAATGTGGATCAGGACGCCGTGTTCACGGCCATTGATGTTGCCAGCATTTACGATCTCCCCTTGAGCCTGTACGAAGAGGGCGTTGATCAGAAGATCGCCATTCTGCTCAGGCTTTCCGCCAAAAATCCCAATTTGCGCACCTGGGAGGAGCTGGTCCACAAGGTCCATAATCCTTCCGGACGGACGTCCATTGCCATTGTGGGCAAGTATGTTGATCTCAAGGAGGCCTACAAGAGCCTTCACGAGGCCCTGGTTCACGGGGGCGTGGCCAATGACCATGCCGTGGATCTGGTCTATGTCAATTCCGAAGAGATCACTGCCAAAAATTGCGCAACCAAATTGGCCGGGGTGAAAGGTATTCTTGTCCCCGGAGGATTCGGCAACAGGGGCGTGGAAGGCAAGATCGAAGCCATCAGGTATGCCAGGGAAAACAAGATCCCCTTTTTCGGGATTTGTCTTGGTATGCAATGTGCTGTCATTGAGTTTGCCCGTCACGTGCTCAAGTACGAGAAAGCCAACTCGGAAGAGTTTGACGAGAAGACGCCCTATCCGGTCATTTATCTGATGAAGGAGTGGTTCGACATCCGCAAGCAGAGCCTGCAGGTTCGCAACAAGGAGTCCCATAAGGGCGGAACCATGCGCCTTGGGGCCTATCCCTGCCGGGTGAAAAAGGGTACTCGAGCCTTTGAGGCGTATGGCCAGAACGAGGTGAGCGAGCGTCATCGTCACCGTTTTGAATTCAACAAGGCGTATGCCAAGGATTTCGAGGCCAATGGCATGATATTGAGCGGCTTTTCTCCTGACGAGACCTTGGTGGAGATCGTGGAACTCAAGGATCATCCCTGGTTTGTGGGGTGCCAGTTCCATCCTGAATTCAATTCAAATCCCCTGCACGCCCATCCGCTGTTTCGGGAATTTGTCAAGGCAACCATTGAATACAAGCAGTAACAACCCCCTTTTGGCATGAATGAACTCTTCAAACTCTCATTGACCAGGCATTTTGTGATTGCCGGACCCTGTGCCCTGGAAAGTTTTGAATTGGCCAGGGATACCGCCCTGGAACTTGCTGCCATTGCCGGGGAACTCGGGTTGCCCATTGTTTTCAAGAGTTCCTTTGACAAGGCCAATCGCACTTCGGTAACCAGTTTCAGAGGACCTGGGCTTTCCAGGGGACTGGAATGGCTGGGGCGCATCAGGGAGGAGAGCGGTCTGCCCGTGATAACGGATATTCACCTTCCCGAGCAGGCTGGACCTGTGGGCGAGGTTGTTGATGTCCTTCAGATTCCGGCTTTTTTATGCCGTCAGACCGATTTGCTGGTCGCAGCGGCCCAAACCGGCAAGATTGTCAATGTGAAGAAAGGCCAATTTCTGGCTCCATGGGATATGCAACCGGCTGTGGAAAAGATGCGTTCCGTGGGCCACGACAAGGTTTGGCTGACCGAGCGGGGAGCGTCCTTTGGGTACAATAATCTGGTTGTTGACTTCAGGTCACTGGCCATCATGAAGGAGTTTGCCTGTCCTGTGGTGTTTGATGCCACCCATTCGGTTCAGATTCCCGGAGGCCTGGGCAGCGCTTCGGGCGGTCGCAGGGAGTTCGTGCCTTTGCTGGCCCGTGCGGCAGCTGCTGCAGGATGTAACGGCCTGTTCATGGAAGTGCATCCTGATCCGGACAAGGCCCTTTGTGATGGTCCCAACAGTTGGCCTTTGCGTACCACCAAAACCCTGCTCAAGGAATTGATGGCTCATTGGAGTGTGCCTCATGAATGCTGAGGAACGTGCCGCCAGGGTCAGGATGCTCGTGCTCGATGTGGACGGGGTGCTGACGGACGGCGGCTTGTATTATGATCAGGAGGGCAACATCCTGAAGCGGTTCAATGTTCAGGATGGTTTGGGCATCAAGCTGGCCCAGCGGGCAGGCCTTGCCATCGGGGTCATCTCCGGACTTGATTCCAAGGCCGTGGCCACCCGGGTCAGGGAACTGGGTATTGAGTACTATTATCCGGGCCATCATCACAAGATTCCGGTTTTGCGCCAAATAAGCGAGCAGTCCGGGATTGCCTTTTCGGAAATGGCCTATGTGGGAGATGACTGGGTGGATGTCGGTCCCATGGAAGTGGTTGGTCTGCCCATGGCCGTTGCCAATGCCCAGCCCGAGATCAAATCCATGGCCCTGTGGATCGCCAACGCTCACGGTGGGCAGGGGGCGGTCAGAGAGGCCATTCGTTTCATCCTGCAGTCCCAGCAACGGTTGGATGGACTGTGGCGAACCTGGGCAGATTGAGCAGCATGAAAAAGACAATCTGCCTTTTTCTTGTTGTTGCCGTTGCGGGCATTGTTCTGACCATTTGGCATCTTCGGAAAGATGTGTCCGTCTCCCCGGAAACGCCGTCCCTCAATATGGATCTTTCACTGCAGGGAGTCACCCTGCGTCAGGGCAGCAAGGGCCGCCTGTTGTGGACCCTCAATGCCACCAGTGCTGATTACCGCAAGGACCAGGGCGTCGTGTTCGTCACGGATCCCGAGATCCTTTATTTCCAGGAAGAAGAAAGCACCCCGGTGTATGTTGAAGGCGATCATGGCCGGATTGATCAGAAGAACGATCAGGCGGATATCTGGTCCCATGTGCTGGTGCGGTACCAGGGCAGTGTGCTGACCACCCAAAGCCTGCACTACAACGGGACAAGCTCCCTTTTGTTGTGCAACAAGGATGTGGAGATCCGCAGAAAGGATATGGTCCTGACTTCCCAAAGGGCCACTCTGGAACTGGCAACCAAACGCGTGCAGGCCCACGGGCAGGTAAAGGCGGTTTTGATGGCTGATTCGCCTCTGCCTTCACCCTAGCGTTGCAGGCGGGATGTGCAGCAGTCACGACATCATTGAACAATGGCGATGCACGGGATCGTCTCTTCCGGATATCTTGCCCAAAGAATTGCACAGGTGTTTTGCGGATCCCATGGGGATGGCGGATCATCTTTGCATTCCGGTTCTCCCTGCACCGCCACCGGCGTTGAGATGAGCGAGGGCCGGATGGTTTCGGATGTATATCAGTCAACCGTTTTCAGCTTACAACCAAGGACATTGGCGTGAACTATCTTTGCAGATTGCTGGCCCTGATTATCTGTTTGTGGCCCGGACCGGGAATGGCCCAGGAGGCCAGGGTGGCAACCACCATCACCTCGGACAGCATGTTCTACAGCCCTGACAAGAATGAAGTCTCCTTTGAAGGCAATGTGCATGTGGTGCGCGATGATTTCAGGATCTGGTCCGAGAAATTGATCATTTATCTTGCCGAGAATGAAACATCCACTTCCACGGCCACCCCGGGCAATGACCAGCCGTCCCAGGATCTTTCCAATGTTGAAAAGATTGTGGCCCTGAACAATGTCCGGTTGGAAAGTCAGGGCAAAAAAGGGTTCTGCGGCAAGGCCATCTATTTTCAGCAGCAGGAGATGTTGCAGATGGAAGAAAGTCCCCGCCTTGAAGACGGCAAGAACACCATCAGCGGGGAAATCATCAAGCTGTATACGCGGGATAATCGCAGCGAGATCATTGGTGGCAAAAAACGGGTCGAGGCCATTTTCTTTTCCCGCCCCCAACAGACGAAGTGATACCATGGCGATTCTCAGGGCTCATGATCTCGTAAAAATTTTCGGCAAGAAACGGGTTGTCAAAGGCATCACCATCCAGGTTGAGGATGGTGAGGTTGTCGGTCTGCTTGGTCCCAATGGTGCCGGGAAAACCACCACCTTTTACATGCTTGTTGGAATCATTCGGCCCAATGGGGGCTCGGTGTTTCTGGGGGACCAGGAAATCACCCGGTGGCCCTTGCATCAGAGGGCCAAAAGCGGCGTCAGTTATCTGCCCCAGGAAAGTTCCATCTTCAAGAAGCTGACTGTTCGCCAGAATCTGATGATCATTCTGGAATACACGGGCCTGTCCAGGAAAAAGCGCAACGAAAAAGCCGATCATCTCCTTGAGCAATTGGGTATTACCCGCCTTGCCCATCAAAAGGCAGCCTTCTTGTCCGGAGGAGAACGCCGACGCCTGGAGATTGCTCGCGCCCTGATTCAGGACCCCACCTTCATCCTTCTTGACGAACCCTTTGCCGGTATTGATCCCTTGGCTGTGGAGGATATCCAGCAGATTATCCGTTCCCTGCGGGAGTTGGGTATTGGAGTGCTCATTTCGGATCACAATGTCCGGGAGACCCTCAATATCTGCGATCGTGCCTCCATTGTGTATGATGGGCAGATCATCCTTGAAGGAACCCCTGACGAGATCGTCAATAATCCCAAGGCGCGGCAGATTTATCTTGGAGAAGATTTCACCCTTTAGATGATTGCAAGGGGTTTGCTTCTGTGGCACAAGGAAAGTGCAGGCAAACTTGAATGATCCTTTTTTCACTTTATTGAAATAATTCATAACATTTTTGCAACCTTTCTTTAGCCGGGCACTCTTTGACGCCCGGGTAGTCCTGCCTCGACGAGAATACTTATGGCTCTGGAATTACGACAAAATCTCAAGCTCACTCAGCAGCTGGTCATGACCCCTCAATTGCAGCAGGCGATCAAGCTTTTACAGCTATCGCGGGTAGAGCTGCTGGACGTGATTCAGGAAGAACTGCTGGAAAATCCCATGCTCGACGAACAAGGTCAGGGCGAAAACAAGTCCGAGCAGGAGAGCAATCAGGAGGCCGAGACCAAAGGACAGGATGACAAGAAGGAATTGGCAACTGAGGAAAAAGATTTCCTCAAGAATGCCGAATGGGAAGATTATCTGGGAGATTTTTCCAGTACCACCCGACAGGTTCAGGGGTATGAAAGTGAGTCCCTGGAAGAGATCAGTTCCTATGAAGGCCGCGTTTCGGCCAAGCCCTCCCTTGAGGGTCATCTGCTCTGGCAGCTCCATCTTTCCGATATAGACGAAGAAGATTGTCGCATTGGTGAGATGATCATTGGCAGCCTCACCTCTTCCGGATATCTGGCCGCCAGTGTGGAAGACCTTGCCCAACAGCTTGGGGTATCGGAAGAAACCGTGGAGCGGGTGCTTGGGGTTGTCCAGCATTTTGACCCCGTTGGCATTGCTGCCCGCACGGCCAAGGAGTGTTTGCTCATCCAGCTTGATGCTGTTGACGACCATGATCCCATCCTCAGGTCCCTTATCGAGGATCATCTGGAAGACATTGAGCAACGCCGGTACAAGCCCCTTTTGCGCAAGTTCAAGCTCGCCAAGGACGATCTCAAGGAATATCTTGACGTCATTACCGCCCTGGATCCCCTGCCCGGTGCCAGTTACGGATCTTCCACCTCGGTTTATGTCAGCCCTGATGCCTACGTGTACAAGTATGACGATGATTATATCATTGTCCTCAATGACGATGGTTTGCCCAAATTGCAGCTCAACCCCTTTTACATGGAGACCATGCAGGGGCGGACAAGCAAGGAAGACTCATCCTATCTTCATGAAAAAATGCGTGCTGCCCAGTGGTTGATGAAGAGTCTGCAGCAGCGTCAGCGGACCCTGTTCAAGGTGGTGGAAAGTATCGTCAAGTTTCAGCATGATTTTTTCGATTACGGACCCACACGCCTCAAACCCCTTATCCTCAAGGATGTGGCTGCTGATATTGACATGCACGAGTCAACGGTCAGCCGGATCACCACCAACAAGTACCTGGCAACACCTCACGGTATTTTTGAACTCAAATATTTTTTCAACAGCGCATTGGATCTGGACGACGGGACCCAGGTGGGTTCGGAAAGTGTCAAGGTGGCCATCAAGAAGATCATTGAAGGAGAAGATCCCAAAAAGCCGTACAGCGACGAAAAAATTTCCAAAATGCTCAAGGACATTCTTGAGGTGAATATTGCGCGCAGGACCGTGGCCAAGTACCGTTCGGCCCTGAATATTGAATCGTCTTCCAGGCGCAAAAAATTTTTCTGATTCTCCCAGGGCTTTTTCCGGAGTACAAGGAAACTTTCTTGGAGCCGTGTTTGGGACGGCATACATGTGTTGTCGTGTACCCACCTTTATCCAGGAGGTATTCTATGAATATGAACTTCAACTTCAAGAACTTCGAGCCTTCAGATCATCTGCGCGAGTATGCCAAGGGTCGTTTTGGCAAGATTGCCAAGTATGTCCCCAATCCGGATAACGCTGATCTCCAGGTCAATCTTGAAGTGGAAAAGTTTCGTCATCGGGCAGATGTGGTCCTCACCGGTGACAACCTCCGATTGTCGGCCAACGAGCAGAGCGAAGACATGTACTCCACGGTGGACCTGCTCCTTGACAAGCTCGAGGCCCAGGTGCGCCGTGTACGCGACAAGGGCAAGAAGGTCAGGAAAAAGGGGGCAACCGGCAGATTTGATGTCATCAGTTTTTCCGATGAAACGGAACTCAAGGGGCAAACCCCGACTATTGTCCGCTCGGACCGTTTTTCTCCCAAGCCCATGGGCGTGGATGAAGCGGCCATGCAGCTGGACAGCCTCGAAGATGATTTTTTGGTTTTTCTCAATGCTGAAACAGAACGGGTCAATGTGATCTATCACCGCAAAAACGGAGATTTCGGTCTTATTGATCCTGGGATTTGATACATGAAACTTGCTGATTTTCTCGATGATGCATGTGTAATCGCTGACTTGCAGGCCAGGACCAAGGAGGAGGTCCTGGCCGAACTTATTGAACCCCTCAAGGCAAGGTGGCCCGAACTTGATCAGGAAAAGATACTTTCGGTTCTTCTGGACAGGGAAAAGCTCGGGACAACGGGGATAGGTGACGGCATTGCCATCCCTCATGGCAAGATGGAGGGGATCCAGGAGGTCGGGCTTGTTGTTGGTCGCAGCCTCGAAGGACTGGATTTCAACGCGCTGGACCACAAGCCCTGCCGTATCTTTTTTCTGGTGCTGGCACCGGAACATGTGGCAGGAATGCATTTGCGGATCTTGGCCCATATTTCCCGACTCCTTCAAGATGTTTCCTTTCGGCAGGCATTTCTCAATGCGTCTGACAAGATGGCCTTGTGCAACCTCCTCAAGGAGGCGTAGCCTGTGAGTTCGATCACACCCCCTGTTGTCATTTTGACCGGTTTGTCCGGGGCAGGCAAAAGTACCGCTCTCAACGTGTTTGAAGATCTCGGTTTTTTTTGTGTCGATGGTCTTCCGGCAAGCATCCTTACCGCCCTGGTCACTCTGTTTGCTCAAGAAAAAAACAGCAAATACAGGGGGATTGCCTTGGGTATGGACCTGCGGCAACTGGATTTCATGGACCAGTGGCTTCTTGCCCGGGAAGAACTGGACAAGCTGGGGGTCGTTCCCAGGATTCTTTTTATTGAAGCCGCAACCAATGTTCTGCTGCGTCGTTACGCCACAACCCGACGTCCCCATCCCCTTGAAAACCGCGTGGCCGGCCTGGAGCAGGCCGTGGCCATGGAACGGGAAATCCTGGCTCCCATTCGGGAACAGGCCGATCTTGTAGTGGACACATCTGCGTATTCGGTCCATGATCTGCGCCGAATCATCCAGGAACATTGGACCGTTTCCAGGGAGAGCGCCTCGGGTTTACGGGTTCATCTCATTTCCTTTGGATTCAAATACGGTGTGCCGGCGGAAGCAGATATCGTGCTGGATTTGAGGTTTTTGCCCAATCCGTATTTTGATGAAAAATTACGGCCCTTTTCCGGCAAGGATGAGGCCGTGGCCAAGTATGTTTTTGCCCAGGACGTTGCCCGGGAGTTCTTTGAAAAACTCCAGGGGTTTCTCCTTTTCCTGTTGCCCTTATATGCCAAGGAAGGGCGCTACCGTTTGACCATTGGTTTTGGCTGTACGGGCGGGCGTCATCGATCCGTGGCTGTGACAGAGAAAATGTTCACCATTCTTCGTCAAAAAGGGTTTGTCGTTTCCCTGGAACACCGTCATCTTGAATTAGGCTAGTCGGGGAGTATGCTTGAATGATTGGTATCGTATTGGTAACCCATGGTGTACTGGGCGATGTTCTCCTTGAAACGGCAAGGACCATTGTGGGAGAAACGCCGTATTGTCAGTGTGTGGGCATTGATATTTCAAAAGGCATGGACGCCATTCTCGCCGAAGTTAAGGATGCGGCCAAGGCCTGTGACCAGGGCCGCGGTGTTTTGGTTCTGACGGACATGTTTGGTGGGACGCCGAGTAACATCAGCCTTTCGCTTCTTGTGGCCGGAAAACTGGAGGTCGTTACCGGGGTCAATCTTCCTCTTTTGCTCAAGGTCCTGGCCCATAGAGATCTTGAGCTGCACAAGCTTGCCTCTGAAGCCAAGTCGGCCGGTAAACAGGGAATTCTTGTGGCCGGTGAAGTCTTGCGAAGGAGGGTGGAGGGATAAATGCTCTGGGTGAGGATAGATAATCGACTCGTGCACGGACAGGTCATCGAGACCTGGCTCCCCTACACCAAGGCGCGAACCATTATCGTTATCAACGATGAACTGGCCGACGACATGATCCGTCAAGAAATCATGCATCTGGCCATTCCTCAGGATATCTCCCTTGTTTTTTCCAAGGTGGTCAAGGCCGACAAGGCCATTGCCCAGGCCCGTCAGCTCCGGCACAATGCATCCATTCTGCTCCTTTTTTCCACCTGCAATGACGCCAAAATCGCCTATAATCACGGCGTAACCTTTTCCCAATTGAACATAGGCAATCTCCATTATGGTCCAGGGAAAAAACAGATTTGTGATCATGTTGCCCTGGGGGCCGAAGATATTACCTGCCTGAAATTTTTTTCCAAACAGGGAATCGAGCTTGATTTCAGGTGTGTCCCCACCAAACCAGTGCAGGTAGCAGCATGGTAGGTTCCCACGCATACATCGTTATGGTCCTTGGAGCAGGGAGTTTTTTTTTGCCGTTTTGTCCCTGTTCAGATTTTGCGTAAGTGTTCAATTGCTGTCCCGGCCCCTTGTTGCGGGTGCCTGCTGGTCCCTGGTGACCGGTTCCTGGTCAACCGGTCTGGGCGTGGCCTTTTTTTTCGAGCTTCTCTGGCTTGATTGCATTCCTGTGGGCACCTTCATCCCGCCCGCCTCTCTTTTCTCCACCATTGCCTCCCTGACCCTTGTGCACGTGCTCGGTCTGCAGCATCCCAGTGAAATTTTCATGGTGCTGGTAGCCACGACCCCGTTTGCGTCTTTCATGTCCTGGCTCGAAGCCAGGCAGCGTATGTGGCAGAACAGGGAATTCAATCTTCTCGTGGTGGCGACGCGCCGGGGCAATGCGAGTCTCTTTGCCCCGGAGAAGTTTATCCGCAAGGGGATCGTGCACACCTTTCTGATCCAGGCTGTGGCCTGTCTGGGCATCCTTGCTCTGCTTCACGTGTTGTTGGGCTATGCTCTTGAACATGTGCACATTGTGCCCTGGGTGTCATGGCCGATCCTCTGGCTCATAGCCAGCCTTGGTGGTGTTATTGCCATGCGATTTCGCAATGCCCATTTGTACATGCTGGGAGGCATTGGTCTGGTGGAGCTGGTTTTGTGGTCGGGATTTTTTGTGTAAACAATGAGGGTGGACCTGTCCGGTCCGTGATCAGACAAGGGTGGTGACCGGGATTGTCGGACAGGACTGCAGGTGGAACCAGATCAAAATTTGTGAAATTTTTCTCCAATAAGGACTTGGCATCCGTGAGGTATTGTGATATTTAGCACAAGCGTTCTTCATGCATTGGAATCCATTCCTATTGAAGCAGTACATTCTTTTCTTTCATTTGAGGAGGTTAATCATGGCAGTGTATGTATTTGGTCACAAGAATCCCGATTCTGATACCGTTTGTGGTGCCATCGCCCTTGCCGACCTGCAGAGCAAGCTTGGCGTGGAAGCTGTTGCCGTCACCCAGGGAAAAATCAATCCCGAATCTGCCTTTATTCTGGACAAGTTCGGTGTTGCCGTTCCCGAGGTCAAGACGTCCTTTGCCGGCGAAAAAGTGATGCTCGTGGACCATTCGGATCTGGCCCAGAGCCCCGACGATCTCAAGGAAGCCGAACTCCTCGGTATTGTTGACCATCACAAGCTTGGCGACGTGACCACCCCCAATCCTCTGGAATGCTGGATCTGGCCTGTTGGTTGTTCCTGTACCGTAATCAAGGCCATGTACGATTTCTACGGCGTGGAGATCCCCAAGAACATCGCAGGGCTCATGCTCTGTGCCATCCTGAGCGACACCGTCATTTTCAAGTCCGCCACCTGCACGGACAAGGACAAGAAGGCTGCTGAAGAACTGGCCAAGATCGCTGGCGAATCCGATCTTCAGGCCCTGGGCATGAAGATGTTTGAAGTCAAGTCCGCCATCAAGGGTACGCCCATGCGTGAACTGGTGGAACGTGACTACAAGGATTTCGACATGAACGGCAACAAGGTCGGCATTGGTCAGCTTGAACTGGTTGATCTCGCCCTGGTCGCCGACATCAAGGAAGACCTGGCCAAGGACATTCAGGCCCTCAAGGAAGAAGGCAACCGTCATTCCGTATTCCTGATGCTCACCGACATCATGAAGGAAGGAACCGAGCTGCTTATTGCTTCTGACGACCCCTCCGTGGTCGAAAAGGCCTTTGGTGCCAAGCCTGAAGGCGGCAAAGTCTGGCTTGACGGCGTCATGAGCCGCAAGAAACAGGTTGTGCCCAACTTTGAAAAAGCCTTTGCCTAGAATACGATCCTCTCTGCTGTAACAAGAAAGGGCCTGTTGCACATGTTTGCAGCAGGCCTTTTTGTATGGCCGATCCTGGTCTGGATGTCCGGCAAAAACCCATTGCCTCTCATGGATTTTCCTTTTAAACCGGGCTTTCACCTTTTATCCATGCAAGGAGCAACAATGAGCAACACTCTGGATTCCTTTCTGGACGATCTGCAAAATCGTGTTTTTGAAGATACCCTGGAGAACATGGGTGAAGAAGTGTACAAACGGTGGCGCAATCCCGTCCATCTCAAGCGGATGGATTCTCCTTCTTCCTGGGCCGCCCTTCAGGGCAGTTGCGGGGACACGCTTACCGTGTACCTTGAGATCAAGGATGATATGGTCAAGAAGGCCCTTTTTGAAACCACGGGATGTGGTTCGAGCCAGGTGAGCGGGGAAGTGGCCTGTGAATATGCCGAAGGCAAAACTGTTGAAGAAGCCGGCCTGATTGACGGCAAGGACGTGCTTGAAGCCCTGGGAGGCCTGCCCGAAGAAAACGAGCATTGTGCCTATCTTGCTGCCGAGACCCTGCGCGAGGCGGTTCGCAAGTACCTGGAGGGCAAGAACGCATAGGCCGGAACAGGGGACCGGGTTCAAGACGGCGGGCCCCATGCCGTGACCTTGTGGGATGACCGCTTACGTCTGGTGGTGGATTGCAGGGTGGACGGTGTCATGTCTGTTCGCCCTGACGAGCAGGCGGCATGGTTTTCGTTTGGGATCTCCAATCGCGCATGGCACGACAACCCTTGCATATCCCGGATTACCCCGGAACTGCCTGGTTTTTTCTATGGCATTTTGTGACCCTGGTCTGCATGTGTCTGGGGCGGGCGTGCGTCTGTTTGGCGTTGATTCGTGCCTGGTTTCCCTGTTTCTCTTGTTTGGGGTGGACACCGCAGGGTCAGGACCACGATTTCTCCGGGACAATTGAACCGGACCGGAACTCCCGACACACCGACCCCGTTACTGGTATACCCCTGCATGCTTTCTTCCAACCATCGGCCGGAACACACTCGCCGGGGAGCCTTGCAATGGGTGAACACCGGGCCCAGGGGCGGAATCCGGATCTGGCCACCATGGGTATGACCGGCCAGGTAGAGATCGGCCCTGGAGCAGACTTCCCGGTACAATTCCGGGGAATGGGCCAGGAAGATGGTGCAATCCCCCCGGGGGACGGCTTCAAAGGTTTGATCAATGTTGTGACATTTGTAGTAATGGGGGTCATCGGCCCCGGCGATCCACAGGTATTCTCCCTGTTTTTTGATACACAGGGCATCATTGACCAGCACCTGGACTCCCATGCCCATCAAGGCGTCGGTCATCTCGATGCAATCGTGGTTGCCAAGAACGGCACATATGCCGTGTCGTGACCTGATCGCGGCCATGACCATTTCAAGTCGGGTCAGGGAATCGCGGTAGCTGCCATGGGTGGCCATGCGGTAATCTCCGCCCAAAAGACACAAATCCACTTTGATTTTGGGCAGCAGGCTGACCAGACGTTCGGAAAGACCGGGAAGACCGTCGAGATGGAGATCGCTCATGAACAGGATGCGAAATTCGTCAAAAGGTGCGGGAAGATGGTCCAGTTGGATTTCCATGTCGTTGCGTTCAAAACACAGGGCATTGGCCTTGCCGCGATTGTAGAGTCCCAAGGTCTTAAACACCGTCTGAATGATCAGATGGTAGTAGATGGCATCTTCAAAATGGATGCAGCTGCGCCAGAACCTTGACTGCAGGTGGCAGGACGCCAACTCCTTGGTCAGAACCCGGGGATTGAGAGGCCTTGGGTAGTCGGCGTATCTGCTTGTTGCGGATTGCAAAAACGCCTTGTACATGCGCGACCCCACATAGGCCACGCCGGAAAATACGACCAGCATCAAGACGAGATCCACCCACGGCAGACCGAGGTGGTACCTGAGGTACACAAGGGGCAAGAAACCTTCCACCCCCTGATCCAGTCCGGGACGGTCGTTGCCGCTGGGGATTTTCAACCGTCGTTTGACAAAGCTCGAGCACAGATCGCCCAGCATGCTCAAGAGGGCGCAAATCCCACCCGTCCATGGGGTCAGCCCCAACGCATATCCGAAAAACAGGCCAAAGACCAATCCTGCCCCAAGCCCCCGAAAGGTCTTGTGGGAGCCCAGAAGGGGTTCTCCGTCCAGCCACGCTTTTCCTCTGTCAACAGGGAGATTGCCCTTGTCCTCGAAAAAATAGGCGGCAAGGGGAGGGGCGAAATTGATGAGCCAGAGGAGAATAAGGATTTTGAGATACACAAGCATGATGAACAGCCGGTAATGGTTTTTAGTTGTTCATGCCAAGCTAGCTGGTTTCGCCATGTGTGACAATAGGTGATGTGGATTTCGGTTTTTTTGCATGGGGACTTTTCTTTGTCAGCATGAAGGTGTAAATCCACTGCGGCATGAAACTGTCCTAGCGACAAGGAAATTGGCAAACCCTTCTACCCAAAAGGAGCTGTTCATGGCTGCAAATGATGCACTTACTCAGGTTGATGCGTTTCTGGCTCAGTGGCAGGAAAGCGAAGCTCGGCCCAAAAAGGCCTTCATGCGCCTTCGGGATTATGTATGCGGACGTGCAACCTGTAACCTGGAATTCAGTGCCCGGCCCGGAGTGACCTATTCCTTGCGCGCCAAGCATGCCAACCAGTCCACTCGTCCCCTGTTTGTCATGATCGACGTGATTGATGACGATCCTACCCAACGATGGCTGTCCGTGTGTTTTTATGCCCATATGATCAACGATCCTGACGAGCTTGGCGAGTACGCTCCTGAAGGACTTTTTGGCGAGGACGCCTGTTGTTTTGATATTGACGGGTATGAAGAAACCCTTTTGGCCTATGTGGAAAAGCGGATTGACGAGGCGTGGGAGGCTGCTTCCGTAAAATGATGGATCAAGGATCATGAGCGCGCAGGCCGGGTTGTTTTCGAGTGAATCGACTTGCTGTCCATGCAGGCGGGATGATGAATGAGTTTTTTTGATGAGTGGCTGGTTGCCAAACGGAACAGCCTCAAGACCGGGGGGAGGTGGCGTGAAATCCCGGATATTGATCATGGGGCGGATCTGATTGTTTCCCTGAACGGCCGGCAGGTCATCAACCTGGCCTCCAACAATTACCTGGGGTTGGCCGGACAAGAGGCCATGAAAGAGGCCGCCATGCAAGGGGTCATGGCCTACGGAACCTCCAGTGGTGCTTCCCGTCTGGTTACCGGGACCTTTGGATTGTACAACCAGTTGGAGTCCGCCCTGGCCGAGCTCAAGAAACAGGAGGCCTGCCTTGTTTTCGGGTCCGGGTATGCCGCCAATGTGGGGCTGGTGACCGCTCTGGCAGGGCGCGGGAGTGTTGTGTTTTCCGATCGCCTCAATCACGCCTCCATTGTGGACGGGATCGTCCTGTCTCGGGCGCGTCATGTGCGCTACCGGCACAACGACATGGATCATCTGGCCTATTGTCTGAAAAAAAACCGGGATATCCGCGAGAAGTTTCTCATCACCGATTCCGTGTTCAGCATGGATGGTGACCGGGCCGACCTGGGTGCCCTTGTGGCATTATGCAGGGAACATGATGTGATCATGGCCGTGGACGAGGCCCATGCCACCGGCATTGTGGGACAGGGCAGGGGCCTTGCCTGTGAGCTGGGGCTTGAACGCGAAATCCATCTGCACATGGGAACCTTGAGCAAGGGGCTCGGAAGCTACGGAGGCTTTGTGTGTGCCCGACAGGAAGTGGTTGATCTGCTCAAAAATCTGGCCCGGTCGTTTGTTTTTTCCACGGCCTTGCCCCCATCAGTGATCGGTGCCGGGCTTTGCGGGGTACGCTGGGTGCAGGACCATCCCCAGGAAGGGGACAGGCTTTTGGAGCTTGCAGCCCGGTTTCGCGGGTTCCTGGCTTCCCTGGGGTTTGATGTGGGTCCATCGACCACGCAGATCATTCCCGTGATCATCAGGGACAATGCAAAAACCTTGTGGGCCCGGGATCATCTTCTGGCATCCGGCGTCCTTGTTGCCGCCATCAGGCCGCCGACCGTTCCCCAAGGGACTTCGCGCCTTCGGTTGGCCCTGAGGGCGGATATGCTGCCGGAGCATTTAGCCAAGGTCCGTACGGCCTTTGTTCGCCTGCAGGAGGCCATGGCATGAGCGGTCTGCAGCCTATCTGTTTCCTTTCGGGCTGGGCCGGGTACAGGGAGTTGTTTCCCTTTTTGGGCAGGCTGCCTCATTTTTATGTTCCCTTTGCTCCCCATGGCGAACAGGCCATAAGAAACATTCTGCTGGGTCAGGATGGGGACCAGACCCTTGTGGCCTGGTCCACGGGAGCGCACATGGTCCTCAAATGGGGAGCAGATATCATTGACCGGTTTGCGCGGGTTGTGCTGGTCGCCCCGTTTCTGGATTTTACCGCATGCCTTCCCTGTCGGATTATCAGAAACATGCAGGCGCGTCTTGAACAGGAAGGGCCTGGTGTACTCACGGCGTTTTATGCCAATTGCGGGGTGCCGAGTGATCTTGCTGTGCCCCTTGAAGGGGTGCATGTTGACCAGCTCATAAGGGGACTTGCTTATCTTGTCAGGTCCCGGTGCATTCCCGACCTTCTGGCCGACGTCCAAACACCCATTCATCTTGTGCACGGTTCAAAGGACCGGATTGTTCCCAAAAGGGCTTTTGCCCGTGTTGGTTCCCTTTTGCCCCGGGCAAAGGTCCATTGTTTTCCCTGTGGCCATTTTGTTCCCGACCATCTCCTCACTTCCCTTGTGGAGTCCAGCATCCCTTGAAATCCCGTATCAGAAACGCCTTTGATCGTGCCAGCCGGTCGTATGAGAAGTGGGCCCTTGTCCAGCAGGATGTAGCTCATGATTGTGCCAGACTGGTAGCCGATACAACCTATGACACGGTTCTTGAGATCGGTTCGGGTGCCGGGTTCCTGACCGGGCTCCTTGTTCCCAGGATCAGGCCTCGCGTCTATCTGGCCCTGGATCTGGCCCATGGCATGGTCAAAAAACCGATTTTTTCTTCCCTGCCCTGTGTAATGCCCCTGGTGGGTGACGGGGAAACCCCGCCTTTGCAACCCCTGCACATCGATCTTTTGGTCAGCGCCTCTTCCCTGCAATGGTATCTTGACCCGGAGCGTTCGATTCCTGCCAATCTTGCCCTGCTTCGTCCTGGTGGGGATTTTGTTCTGGCCCTGTTTGTTGACGGGACCCTGAAGGAACTGGGTGAGGTGAGCCGGAAAACCGGTTTTGGTTCGGTTTTTCCCCTGCACTCGGTTGCCTTTTATGAACGGATCATGTCCGGGATCAGGGGAATACGCTGGAAGGGGCATACCCGGGAGCTGGTCTGGCATTATGATTCCGTTGGAACCTTTCTTCGGTCCCAACAGGGAACAGGGGCCAAGGCTACTCCGGGCATGGGTCGAATCGGCCGTCGTCGATATGCCGCATTCTGCAGGGAGTATGCAGCCAGGTATCGCGACAAGGACGGGGTGCGGGCCACCTATGAGGTGCTCTATCTCCAGGGACACAGGGAAAGGGAGTGACAGCGGGCACGCCAAAAGATCCGGGTTTGTCTCGAATCGTTCAGACGTGAAGGTTATGGGGGGCTGGAGGCCGGATTGTCCCTTATGAGCCTGTCTGGGCCGTCATGAAGGGGTTATCAATGGCCTGATGGTTTTCTTGGCTCAAGCCCGAGATGTTCCAGAAGGTCGAGATCCTGTTGGAGGGTTCTTCCCTGGCGGGTGAGATAGTTGCCGGTCATGATGCCGCTGGCTCCGGCCTGGAAGACCATGGGGTGAAGTTCCTTGAGGTTGGCCACCCGGCCGCCGCAGATGATGATTTCCTTGTCGGGAAGGGCGAAGCGAAACAGGGCGATGCGGCGCAGGCATTCAAGAGGCTGCAATGGACGAGTATTTTCAAGAGGGGTTCCCGGGATGGGAATGAGAAAATTCATGGGCACTGCATCCACATCAATGTCTCGCAGGGTCAGGGCCAGATCAAGGGTCTGTTCCAGGTTTTCGCCCATGCCGAAAATACCTCCCGAGCACACCTGAAGACCGATTTCTTTGGCCATGCGCAGGGTTGCTACACGTTCCTCAAAACCATGTGTGGTGCAGATGCGTGGAAAAAGCTCCCGACACGTCTCCAGATTGTGATGGTATCGGGTCATGCCATGGGCCTTGAGGGTTAGCAGGTCCTCTTTATCAAGAATGCCGAGTGATGCGCACAGATTAACGTTGGCTTCTTGCAGATCCCCCATGGCCTTGGCCACCTGGGGGATTTCCTGTTTGGGGAGTCTCCGGCCGGAGGTCACCATGGCATAGCGGTGGATGGGAGAATGTGCAGCGAGCATGCCGTCTTGAACCAGTTGGTCGTGGGGCAACAGGGGATAAGCCGCAACATGGGTGTCAAAATGCGCTGACTGAGCGCAGTAGTGGCAGTCTTCCGAGCAGCGACCGGATTTGGCGTTGCATATGGTGCACAAATGGATGGATGTGCCAAAAAAATGGGTTCGGATCCGTTCGGCCCCCGCCCAGAGTCCTGTCAGGGCCTGGTCGGGAAGGGGGATCAGCTGGAGGAGTTCGTCTCGGGTGAGCCTGATGGTCAGGGCTTTTTCAGCCAGATCAAGAATGCGGTATGTGGATATGGACATGGGCAGTTAGTCGCCAAAGAAACGGTTGAAGCCGGTTGCAAGAGCTGAGGGGGACAGGGGGTCAAGCCGGGGGATCTGGGCAAGAATGGGGACCTTGCCAAAATGGGCAATGGCCCTGGCATTGTTGTCATCTCTCCCCAGGTTCAGGATGACCCCGATAACGGGTATGGATCGCAGGGCCAGAGCCTGCAGGGACAGCAGGGTCTGGTTGATGGTACCCAGACGGTTGGCAGCCACGAGAATAACGGGAAGAGCCAGTTGTCCGATCAGGTCGATCATCAGTTCCCTGTCGTTGAGGGGAACCATGAGTCCGCCTGCTCCTTCCACCACAAGATGTGATCGTGAAGCTGGTGGGCCCGCCTGGGACGGCAGGGTTATCCTGGAAAGATCGATGTGAACCTGTTCCTGCTCGGCAGCCAGATGGGGAGAAAGGGGCGCCTTGAAGGTGTAGACGGGCGGGATAAAGTGGTCTTGGGGCAGGCCGGTCAGGTGTCTGACCGTATCCGTGTCTGATCCCTGGTCGGTGCCGCTTTGAATGGGCTTGAAATAGCTGGCCCCAAGGCCCTTGGTGAGTAGGGCCGCCACAACGGTCTTGCCGATATCCGTATCCGTACCTGTAATACAAAAACGTTGGGGAAAAATCATGGCATGTGTGAAGGGTTGCAGTGTTGTTCAACCTGTACACATGCTCCCATGGATGATCCCCTGTCAATCATGGTCCCCGGTTGCAACGGCCCTGATGGCCCGGGTGACCCGGCTCAGATCGTCGGGTTGGATGATATAGGGCGGCATGACATACACGAGTCGGCCAAAGGGGCGTATCCACACGCCCTGATCAACAAAAAACGCCTGAAGTGCAGCCATGTCCACGGGATCATGCATTTCAACCACGCCTATGGCGCCAAGGACCCTGACATCGGCAACCTTGCGGGATGCACGGCACGGTTCGAGTTCCTGACGCAATTGATCGCTTATGTGTTGAATCCTTTTTTGCCACGGCGTGGCAACAAGGAGTTTGATGGACGCGCAGGCAATGGCGCAGGCAAGGGGATTGCCCATGAAGGTGGGGCCGTGCATCAGGCAGGGAACCGATCCCTGGGAAATCCTTTCGGCAACCCTGTCGGTGGTCAGTGTGGCGGAAAGGGTCATGTAGCCCCCGGTCAGGGCCTTGCCCACGCACATGATGTCCGGGGTGATACCAGCATGTTCGCAGGCAAACATGGTCCCGGTGCGGCCGAATCCCGTTGCGATTTCATCGGCGATCAACAGCACGTTGTGGGCGTTGCAGAGTTCCCGGACCCGGGTCAGATACTCGGGCGCATAAAACCACATGCCCCCGGCTCCCTGGACAATGGGTTCCAGAATAACCGCTGCCAGCTCATGGGCATGGTCCTTGATGAGGGTTTCAAAGGCGTGCATGCAGCCGGGGGCAAAGGTCTCCCCGTAGGGGCAGGATGGTCGGGGGGCAAAAATATGCTCAGGCATAACGCCCCGGAAGATTTCGTGCATCCCGGTAACCGGATCGCACACGCTCATGGCCCCGAAGGTATCCCCGTGATACCCTCCGCGGATGGTCATCAGGCGGTTTTTCTGTTTCTGCCCCTGGGAAAACCAGTATTGCAGGGCCATTTTCAAGGCTACTTCCACGGCCACAGAACCCGAGTCCGCCAGGAAAACCCTGGTCAGACCCTCTGGAGCAAGATCCGTTAGAAGACGGGCCAGGGTGACTGCCGGTTCATGGGTCAGGCCTCCGAACATGACATGGGACATGGTCTGGATCTGTTGGGTAGCCGCCTGGTTGAGTACCGGATGGTTGTATCCGTGAATGGCCGCCCACCAGGAAGACATGCCATCGATGAGTTCCCTCCCGTCGGCCAGGGTAATGCGTACTCCATTGGCCGAGCGAACCGGAAAAACCGGCAGAGGGTTGCTCATGGAGGTGTAGGGATGCCAGATATGTTCACGGTCAAAGGCAAGAAGATTGTCCATGGATGGGTTGGTCATATAATATTAGTGCACAGTGCGCAGGGCACTGAAGTACGCAGTGCGCAGGGCACAGTACACAGAAGTGCACAGTGCACAGTGCGCAGGGCACTGAAGTACGCAGTGCGCAGGGCACAGTACACAGAAGTGCACAGTGCACAGGGCACAGTACACAGAAGTGCACAGTGCACAGTGAGAAACGATTCGTGTGGTTTTTTCTGTGCACTGCGCACTGTGTACTGCGTTCTTTTTTATACTTCAAACAGCATCTCCAGGTCGCCCTGGTCAGTGATTTCCAGGCATTCTGGCAGGGGATGATGGAATCGGCAATACCTTTTTTCTGCTCCTGGAGCTTGAGAATTTTCTCTTCCACCGTGTTTTCGCAGATCATCTAGTACACAGTGCACAGTGAGAAACGATTCGTGTGGTTTTTTCTGCGCACTGCGCACTGTGCACTGCGCACTTTTCTATACTTCAAACAGCATCTCCAGGTCGTCCCTGGTCAGTGATTTCCAGGCGCTTTGTCCGGGGATGATGGAATCGGCAATGCCTTTTTTCTGTTCCTGGAGCTTGAGGATTTTTTCTTCCACCGTGTTTTCGCAGATCATCTTGTAGGAAAAGACCTGTCTGGTCTGGCCGATACGGTGGGTTCGGTCGGTGGCCTGGGCCTCCACGGCCGGGTTCCACCAAGGATCGTAGTGGATAACGTAATCGGCCGATGTCAGGTTGAGGCCGGTACCACCTGCCTTGAGGGAAATGAGGAAGATGGGAATATCCGGATTGTTGTTGAACCGGTCCACCTGTTCGAATCTGTCCTTGCTGGTTCCATCAAGGTAGGCAAAGGGAATCTCTTCCATGGTCAGCCAGGAACGGATGATGTGCAGCATCTGCACGAACTGGGAGAATACCAGCACCTTGTGTCCGTCCTCGATGATGGCCTGGGAGAGGTTTTTGAAGGCTTCGAACTTGCCCGAGGACATGTTCGTGTTCACCCCTGGCATATCCAGCTTGAGGAGTCTCGGATGGCAGCAGATCTGTCTGAGCTTGAGCAAAGCGTCCAGGATGGACATCTGGCTGCCGGCCACGCCCTTTTCGTCCACCTTCTGCATGACCTGTTCCTTGAGTTTTTTGGCCAGGGCGGAATACAGTTCGGTCTGTTCTTCCAGCAGAGCAGAGTAGAACACGTTTTCCACCTTGGGCGGCAGGTCCTTGGCCACTTCGGACTTGGTTCTGCGCAGGATGAATGGCTTGACCCTGGCCTGGAGGTAGTCCAGGCTTTCCTGGTCGCCATCCTTGATTGGCTTGATGAATCCCTTTTGAAAGGCCGATTGGGACCCCAGAAAACCGGGCATGAGAAATTCGAACAGGGACCAGAGTTCAAGCAGATTGTTCTCAATGGGCGTTCCCGAAAGACACAGCCTGAGTTTGGCGTCGATCTTGCGTACCGAACGAGCGGTGATGGTGTTGGGGTTCTTGATGTTCTGGGCCTCGTCCAGAATCACGGCATTGTATTCGTATTTGAGGATTTCATCCAGATCCCGGCGCAAAAGGGCATAGGTGGTCAGGACCAGTTCGGATTTGGGAATTTTCTTGAACAACCCTTCACGTCTTGAACCGTAGATGACCAAGCGTTTCATGTTGGGCACAAATTTCTGGGCTTCACGTTCCCAGTTGGGCAGAACCGATGTGGGCACAATGATCAGATTGGGTTCCTTGACCTTCTGATTCTTCATGTACTGGAGAAAGGACAGGGTCTGGATGGTTTTTCCAAGACCCATTTCATCGGCCAGAATGCCCCCGAAGTGGTATTCCTTGAGAAAATTGAGATAACTCAGCCCCTGGCACTGGTAGGGACGCAGGGTGGCCTGAACTTCAGGCGGGGTTTCCAGCTGCTTGATTTCCTTGAACTGGTGGATTTTGTCCCGCAGGGTGTCCCAGAAGGGGTCGGACTGGGTATCCGGGATGTCCTCGAGGATCTTGTCCAGGACAGGGGCTTCGAAATTTTCAAATTTTTTCTTGGGCGGTTTTTCAGGATCCAGGCCCATGGCCTGGAGTTTGTGGCCCAGCTTTTCCAGCCAGGATTCCGGAAGACCCGTGTAGGAACCATCCTTGAGCTGAACATAGCGCTTGCCATTGGTCCATGCTTTCCAGATTTTTTCGATGGGGACGCTCAAGTCCTCGTATTCCACATTGATGTCCAGGTTGAACCACTTGTCCTCGTCCTGGGTTTCGATCTTGGCCACCACATTCGGCGGGGTCAGTCTGACCTTGAAGCGGGTCAGATCCTTTTCTCCATAAACCCGGTATTCCTCCACCACCTTGGGATAGGCGTCCAACAGAAAGACAATGGCTTCCTCGGGTTCGAGAAACCACAGGGCGTTGCTCCTGGATTGAAAGCCCATATCCATGAGCATGGTCAACAGCTTTTCTTCGCTGTCCTGATCCCGGCGTAAAAGAAAGGACTTGCCTTCAAACTGGTAGCTTCCAGTCTGGAAATCCTGATTGGGACCCGGCAGGGTGATCTCCCCGTGTTCGGTTTCGTAGATGTTCTGAATTTCCAGGGTCAGCAGGCTGCCTTCCTCGCCCAGAAACAGCTTGGGGTTATAGGTGGCCGGGACAAAAATGGGGGCCATGCGTTCGAGAAACTCGTCCTGGCCATAGAGGTCGGACGAAGGGATTTTGGTCCATACCCGATCCAGAAATTCGGAGATGTCCGAATTAGGGATAACCGGCTGCTCCGTGACCAGCTCCTGGACCAGCTGCGGGGACAGGCCGGTCTGCAGGGGATAGAAATTGTGCTTCCAACAGACCCACAGGGGCAGGTTGCCGTAGAAATAGACCTCATGGCTGGTAATGGAAAAGGGTACTTTGCCTTCGCGACCGAGCATGAGTTCAAAGCCCAATCCTTCGTCGTTGATCCGGGGGCTGACCTGCAAGCGCATGGGCGTGCTTTCGATGCGCACAGGGGTTTCGGAATCCTGCCAGAAGAGGTAGTATTCCTTGCGGATGGCCCAGAAAAACCAGGTCAGAAGCCCAAAGGGGATTTCCACACGGTGACCGTAGTAGTCCAGGTATTGCCCGATCTGTTCGCATACGCGGGGAAGCTGGGGAGCAACCTCGCACCAGTTGGGATTGCGGATGATCTGTTCCAGGGTGATGGGATTCTGGACCGTGGAAAGCCCTGATTTGTTTTGACGTGCCCGGTAGAACTCGATCTGCAAACGACCGTTTTCCGGGAAAAAACGGTAGATGAGATAGTGCTGACCGGCTTCGGGTTCCAGTTCTGTAGAAAAGAAGATCCTGAAATTCTGTTTCCAATCGACCTTGGGCTTGACCAGATCCTCTTCCTGGTCACCGGACAATTGGTCGGAAAGTTTGAGAAGGGTTGCTGCAGCGTGTTTGCACGCACCGGTAAAGGCCTCGGCGCAATTGCAGTAGACCGTCACATTGCCCTGATCCAGGTTGATTCCTATTTCCGAGTTGTATACTTGAAAATCATCACCTTGGATCTGGCCCTCAACATCCCAGGAAAATTCGTTTTTCTGGACGTTCAGCTTCTGGATGCGGTCATCCATGACAATGGCCTTGCCACCTTCAAGAATATACTCGGGTATATTGTCATCGATGTAATCGCTGAGAAGAGTTTTGATCCTGTGCTCTTCTTGATTTTTCATGAAATTATTCTCTCCTTGAAACTCTATCTATGAGAATTTACAATTTTTTGCGTGCAGATCGCCTGGGGGGATTGTCATGGGCATTCACCAGCGCGCCACATGGGACCTCAAGCGTCGGTTTTTTTGTCCCGGGTATTCTTGCAAAAGGATTTGATCCCACGATGTCATACATTCACGGGAAATGTTACCCTTAAATTGTCATACAAATCTTTAGCGAGCAACAAACGATTCATCCATTTAATCAAAGTCGGAATTTTTTTCAAGCACTTCGTGAAAATTATGCAGCCTGTGGCGATGTTTGCCAGCAGAACAAGAAATGAAAAGAGATATCAAGGGTATCGCGATGAGAGATATATGTCTTGTTTGGCCAGTGATTATTGTTTGTCTGTTGATGGGATGTGATTCCTTTGAAAGTCCTCCCTCGATTTCCCATGGTCAGCATGTTGCAATGGCAATGGATGAAATTGCTGACGAACAGGCTGTTCCTGGCGGGCGGATTGTTCTCGGTTCCATTGGCGAACCCAGCAATCTCATCCCTCCCTTGGCCTCGGATGGTGCCTCCCATGAACTGGCCGAATATCTGTATGTGGCCTTGTTGCGCTACAACAAGAACATTGAGCTTGAGCCCTGGGCTGCCAGATCCTACGAGGTCCTGGATGGTGGTCAACGGCTCAGGTTCACCCTTCGCGATGATATTCGTTGGTTTGACGGGCAGCCCCTGACAACAGAAGATGTGGAATTCACCTACAAGCTGATGATCGATCCCGAGACCCCAACGGCCTATGCGGAAAATTTCAAGGCCATCAAGTCCTTTAACCTTATTGACAAGTATACCTTTGAGGTCACTTATGACAGGCCCTTTGCCCGGGCATTGCTCACCTGGGCGTCCCTTATCCTGCCCAAGCACGTGCTGGAAAAGGAGAACCTTCTTGATACACCCTATAGCAGAAACCCCATGGGCGCAGGGCCCTACAGGCTCAAGGAGTGGGAACCCGGCAGACGGATCGTGCTGGAAGCCAATGAGGATTATTTTGAGGGCAGGCCGAATATTGACACGGTGGTGTACCGTTTCATTCCGGATACGACCACCATGTTCATGGAACTCAAGTCCGGGAACCTGGACATGATGAACCTGTCGCCCCAGCAGTATCTTTACCAGACCAAAGGTCCCCTTTGGGAGCAGGGATTTGCCAAGTACACCTACCTTTCGTTCAGTTACGCCTATCTGGGGTACAATCTGCAACGGCCCCTGTTTGCCGATGTAAGGGTTCGACGGGCCATTGCCCATGCCATTGACAAGGAGGAAATTGTCAAGGGAGTGCTTCTTGGTCAGGGGCAGTCCACTATCGGACCCTACAAACCCGGCACATGGGTCTACAATACATCCATCAGGGATTATGTCCATGATCCCGAAAGGGCCAGAGCGCTTCTGGCCCAGGCAGGGTGGAAGGATCGGGATGGGGATGGCTGGCTGGACAAGGACGGTCACGCTTTCAGATTCACGATTCTTACCAATCAGGGCAACAACCTGCGCATCAAAGCCGCCACCATCATCCAGTATCGGCTCAAGCAGATCGGTATCGACGTCAGGATCCGAACCGTGGAGTGGGCCACGTTCATCAAGGAATTTGTGGACAAGGGGCGGTTTGATGCCCTGATTCTCGGGTGGAACATCCTCCAGGATCCGGATATCTACAATGTGTGGCATTCATCCAAGGCCGTGCCCGGAGGTCTCAATTTCGTGGGGTACAAGAACAAGGAACTGGATGCGCTTTTGGATAAGGGGCGAAGGCTCATGGACCCCAGGGAGCGCAAGCCCGTGTACGATCGCATCCAGGAAATCCTGCATCGTGATCAACCGTATTGTTTTCTCTACGTCCCCATGTCCCTGCCCATTGTCCAGAAACGGTTCAGGGGCATAGAGCCGGCGCCGGCAGGAATCACGTACAACTTCAATGACTGGTGGATCCCCAAGACCCTGCAGCTGACACGGTAAGGGTTCCATAAATGATTGCACCCGCGAACATTTGGGAATAGCATCCTTTTTTTACCATCAACTTTTTGCAAACCCCTAGTACAATGATTCGAATCAATGAAATCCTGGACAAGGTCGGCCTGTATCTATCTCCTTCCGAGCAGGGCCTCATCCAGAAGGCGTATATTTTTTCTGCCTCGGCCCATGCCGGCCAGATCCGTTTGTCCGGGGAGCCCTATCTGTCCCATCCCCTGGAGGTGGCCAACATTCTGGCAGGTCTGCAGCTGGACGCTCCCACCATTTCCGCGGGGCTTTTGCATGATACCATTGAGGATACCGTGGCAACGCGCGAGGATCTCGTGGAACAGTTTGGCGAGGATGTGGCCAAGATCGTGGAAGGCGTGACCAAGATCAGCAAGATGAAGTTTGATTCACGGGAAGAGGCCCAGGCCGAGAACATCCGCAAGATGATTCTGGCCATGGCCGATGATATCCGGGTGATCATGGTCAAGCTTGCCGATCGTCTGCACAATATGCGGACCCTGGAGTTTCAAAAGGACATCAAGCAGCGACTCATTGCCCAGGAAACCATGGATATCTATGCCCCCCTGGCCAATCGTCTTGGTTTGTATATTCTCAAGATCCAGCTCGAGGATTTGAGTCTTCGGTATCAAAAGCCGGACATCTACAACCAGATTCAGGAGGGGCTCAAGCAACATCAGGTCGCCGGTCAGGGCTACATCGACAATGTGTGCACGCTCATTGGCAAGTTGCTGGCGGATAACAATGTTGAGGGGTCTGTTTCCGGAAGGATCAAGCATGCCTACAGCATTTACCACAAGATGAAGACCCAGAAACTGACCTTTGACCAGATCTACGACCTGATTGCCTTCAGGGCCAAGGTCAAGACGGTCAAGGATTGCTATACGGTTCTGGGGCTGGTCCATTCCCTGTGGAAACCCGTGCCCGGGAGATTCAAGGATTACATCTCCATGCCCAAGGCGAATATGTATCAGAGTCTGCATACCACGGTCATTGGTCCCGAAGGGGAACGGATCGAGATCCAGATCCGGACCGAAGAGATGCACAAGCTCGCCGAATATGGTGTTGCGGCTCACTGGATCTACAAGGAAGGTTCGAGGATCAAGGAAAAGGATGCGGACCGGTTTTCCTGGCTCCGGCAGATTCTGGACTGGCAGGGAGAGCTCAAGAATCCCAGGGAGTTCATGTCGTCCCTCAGGTTCGATCTTTTCCAGGACGAGGTCTACGTGTTCACCCCCCAGGGCCAGGTCAGGGAACTTCCCGAAGGCGCCACGCCCGTGGATTTTGCCTACACCATTCACACGGAAGTGGGCAACCAGTGTTCAGGAGCCAAGGTCAACGGACGGCTGGTTCCTTTGAATACGCCTCTGGTCAACGGGGACACCGTTGAAATCATCACCACGCAAGGTCGTCATCCCAGCAGCGACTGGCTGCAATTTGTGAAAACAGCCAAGGCCAGGACCCGGATCAAGCACTGGATGCGCACCGAGGAACGGGCCCGGTCCATTTCCCTGGCCAAAGAGGTCCTGGAAAAAGAGGGCCGCAAACTGGGTATCAATTTTGTCAAGGCCCTCAAGAACGGTGATCTCGAGCCCATTGCCCGGGAAATGTCCCTCAAGACGGTTGACGATCTTCTGTCTGCTGTTGGCTATGCCCGCATTACCCCCAAACAGCTCCTGCATCAGCTTCTTCCCAAGGAAGAGATGCTGCCGGAAAAGGAAGCGGAAAAAGCCAGGGAACTGGAAGCGGTACGATCCAGGGAAGAAAAACGTTTGGCTTCGGATTCCATCAGGGTACGTGGGGTCGAGGATGTTCTGGTACGGTTTGCCCAATGCTGCAACCCTGTTCCCGGAGATCCCATTGTCGGGTATATCAGCCGGGGCAGGGGGGTGACCATTCACACCCAGGATTGTCCCAACGTGGCCAACATGGAGGATGAACGACTCCTTGACGTCAGCTGGGAAAATTCCGGTCATCAGCGCTTGCCCGTCAAGATCAAGATGAAGTGCAAAAACCAGCGGGGGGTTCTGGCAACCGTGGCCACACGCCTTTCCGAGGAAGACGTGAATATTGAATCGGGAAACTTCAGGTCGGATATCGATGGCAACACAGAGATCCTTATGACCGTCCAGGTACGTGACACCACCCATCTTTATGACACTATTGATAAATTGAGAAAACTTCCCCCGGTGTTGGAGGTTATTCGCCGAACAACGGATTAGAAAAAACGGATTGTATTGTGATCCTTTGCAAACCGCCTGTACAACGTATCGTGCAGGCGGTTTGTTGTTGTGGGATATTTATAATAGCATAAATAATCCGTAATTGGCAAAATCTTGTAGTATGCACTAGTCAGGTTGTAGGCTAAAATACCTCAAACATGTCTACTAAATTCGCATTATTCTGGTTTATATGGACAAAAAAGCCCGGGAATGTTCCCGGGCTTTTTTGTATGGGTTGCGCAATTAGTTTGAAAAACAAACAAAAAAATATGTTGATTTTGGAGACAAAAATGCAAGCAGGTCTTCGGATATTCCTTGTCTACCAGGAAACAGGACATTTTTGGTTCCTGCGAATGTACGGATACGTATGTCGCTACCTGTTTTCATGAAAAACGATTCCGCATGCACCTGGAGGGTTGATGAATCGATTGTGCTCCGTAAAAATGGTGAGTCTGTTCTGTTTATTGCAATTTGTTTGTATTTTCAGAGCCATGGCCTTTTACTCACCTGCGTATAGCATCATGCCCCTTGGCGACTCCATTACACGGGGATACGGTGAGTCGGACAGTGATGGCATGTTCTACAACGGTTACAGACGCCCCCTGTATGAAGCCTTGCGTCAGGAAGGTTATGATATCGATTTTGTGGGGCTGCAACAGGACGGGCGGTTTGAAGATCCTGATCATGAATCCTATGGGGGTCGGACGGCCGATGAACTGGCCGACAATATCTATGATTGGCTGCAAAGCAATCCTGCGGATATTGTTCTTTTGCATGTGGGAACCAATGACATTACCGCACATCAATCCCCGGAAGATATTGTCTCGGAAGTGGAAAACATTCTGGATGAAATCGAGCGCTATCATTCTCAGGTCATGGTGCTCGTGGCCCAGATCATCAACCTGGTGGATGAGGATGGAGCAGAACCCTACAGGACCTACACCTCACAGTTCAATGACTTACTGGCCGAGATGATTCAGTCACGCATTGATGCAGGCAGTAACCTGGCTCTGGTGAACATGGAGCATGTGCTGAATTATGATGCGGAATATCCCTATTTTTACGACATGCGGCATCCATCGGAAGCCGGGTATCAGAAAATAGCCGACACCTGGTATTGGCCTCTCAAGGATGTCCTTGATCAGTCGAATCTTCCTCCTCTGGAGGCGGGCGAATTTGCTGCCGATTATGAGTGGAAACGCCTTCATTTTGAGCGCACGTATGTTGACCCCGTTGTGGTGGTCAGCCCCATGGGGACCAGCGATGCGGACCCGGCTGTTGTCCGCATTCGAAACGTCAATGCAACGGGATGTGAAATCCGCGTTCAGGCCTGGGATTATCTGGCCGACGATCACGGTCCTGAGCAGGTAGGGTATATGGTCATGGAAAAGGGAACCTATTCCCTGCACGATGGAACCATGATCAGTGCCGGATATGTGGATACGGATCAATGTGTTGATTTTGACGAGGTCCTTTTTGCCTACACCTTTGCCGTGACGCCTGTTGTTATGGCCAGTGTGAGTTCCACCCATGATGGCCAGGGCGTTTCGTTGCGCATAGAAGACGTCCACAACTGGGGATTTACCTGCAAGATGCAGGAGCAGGAAGGTCATGATCAGGTGCATGATGTTGAACGGATTGCCTATATCGCCTGGGAACCTTCCAACGGTACATTGCACGATATTTCTTATGAAGTGCGCCGTGTGGATGCAGCCATTACCCATATCCCGTCTTCCCTGAATTTTGTAACGCCTTTTGACGGTACACCGGTCTTGGTTGGTACGCTGCAGAGTTTTGCGGGATCAGATCCCTGTACTTTAAGATGGGATCAGCGAAGTGCATCAGCCATTTCCCTGTATGCACAGGAAGAGCGTTCCCTTGATGCCGAGGTCAGTCACAAGGCCGAGGATCTGGGCTATATAGCCCTTTTTTCCAAAAAATCCGGAGTGGATGCCGATCGGGACGGCATTTCGGATTCGGATGAGAGAAATGTGTACGGAACCGATCCTTCGCGTATGGATACGGACGATGACGGTATGGATGATGGGGACGAAGTCGCCTATTGGGGCGATTTATGGAATGAGGACAATGACCATGATGGTCTCATCCAGCTTCTTGATCCGGATTCGGACAATGATGGCGACACGGATGGGTACGAGATCAATAACGGGTATGATCCCCTGGATCCGGCATCTGTTTCCCAAGGCACGGTTCTGCCTGTTTTTGAAGCCGGCCGGATCACCGTGACCGGTGAATGGCAGCGGGTGGATTTCAAACAGGAATTCAACGACCCTGTGCTTGTGGCCGGGCCCTTGAGCCTTGCCGAGGATGAGCCGGCAACCCTTCGCATCCGCAATGTGGAAAGTACCGGATTTGAAATTATGGTCCAGGAATGGGGGTATCAGGACAATCTGCATGCAGCGGAAACCGTGTCCTATCTGGTCATGGAACGGGGCAAGTACACCCTGGACGGAGGGGTACGCATATGTGCGGACAGATTTGTCACCCTTGCCTCGGGAGCCAGACAGCAGATCGATTACAATCAGGTTTTCAGCAAGGTTCCCGTGGTGTTCACCACCATCAACAGTGTCAATGAGAGTGAGGCCGTTGTGGGGCGGATTGCCGACATTACCGCCTACGGGTTCGAGTACGGTTTGCAGGAAGAAGAGCAGAGCGATCAGACCCATGCCCAGGAAACTATCTCATACATTGCCTGGGAGATGTCTTCGGGCATCGTGGGCAACACGGCTTTTGAAGTGGGAAGGACGGACACGGTCATTACCGATGCGCTGAGTTCGGTTCCTTTTGCCACGACGTTTGCCGCCCAACCCGGGTGCGTGGCCCATATGCAGACCATGCTCGGGACCGATCCGTGCAATGTGCGGGCTGCCTCCATAACGACGACGGGTATGGAGGTGCTTATTGATGAGGAGCAGTCCGCCAATGAAGAAACCGATCATCCCGGCAAGGAGTCGGTGGGCTATTTTGCCTTTTCCACGGATCCCCAGGATGTGGACAGTGACGGAGACGGCATCTCCAATGTGCAGGAAGTAATATACGGGACGAACCCCGAGTATCCGGACTCTGACAATGACGGCCTGCTTGACGGTGAAGAGCTGGAGTATTGGGGAACATTATGGGACCAGGATGCAGATGATGACGGGATAATCAACCTTCTTGATCCGGATTCTGATGGAGATGGAGATCTGGACGGTTATGAAATCGAAAACGGTTATGACCCCGGGGATGCCAATTCCAGCTCTCCCAACCAGCTGGATCTCATTGTTGCCATGGGAGAGGTCCAGCTGGGGACCACGTGGCAGCGGGTGGAATTCGGGCGTACATTTGTGCAGCCCGTTGTGATTGCCGGCCCCTTGAGTTTTGCGGAAAACGATCCCGGCGTGGTCAGAATCCGCAATGTCAATGCCACGGGGTGTGAAATGGCCATCAGGGAGTGGGCATATGAAGACGGTGCCCACGCCTTGGAGGATGTGGGCTTTTTTGTCATGGAACAGGGCAAATACACCTTGGCCGATGGAACACGGGTTTGCGGCGGCATGATTGATACCTATGGCAGCGGTTTGCTTCGTTTTGCGTTTAATCAGCAATTCAACTCCGTTCCCGTGGTGTTTTCCTCGATCATAACGGAAAATGATGCCACGCCAGCCGTGGGACGAGTGGGAAGTGTGACCAAAACCGGTTTTGACTATCTGATCCAGGAAGAAGAGGCCGAGGATCAGGATCATGCCGGTGAACGGGTAGCCTATATCGCCTGGGAGGAATTTTCTGGTACCGTGGATGGTACGGCTTTCAGCGTGCTCAAACATCCTTTGGAGGTGACTCACTCTTTTCAGGTCATGACCTTTGACCAGTCTTTTACCCTGCCACCGGTATTTTTGGCTACCATGCAGACCTTTAACGGCGACAACCCGGCTACGCTTCGATATCGCAACAAAACGTCCGGCACCGTGGAGATCAAGGTTGAAGAAGAACAGTCCTTGGACACGGAAATGGATCATGTGGGAGAGCAGGTGGGGTACATGGTCCTGCCCCGGTACATGGTCGATGAGGACGTGGACCATGATGGCCTGCGTAACGACGACGAAACCTCCATCTACGGCACCAACGCCACCAATCCCGATACCGATGGCGACGGCATTGTTGACGGCGAGGAACGGGATTTCTGGGGGGATGCCTGGAACCTTGATCCGGATGATGACGGATTGGTCAATCTCGTTGACCCGGACTCGGATGGGGATGGATTTCTGGACGGGTATGAAAAACTGTACGGGTATGACCCCCAGGATGCGGATTCTTTTCCGCCTGATGAGGGAGCCATTGTTTTTGCCTTTGGCGAGACAACAGTAGACAGCACCTGGAAACGAGTCACGTTTCCCAAAACCTTCCGGGATCCGGTGGTTGTTGCCGGCCCCATGAGCTTGCAGGATGAGGCGCCTGCAACCGTAAGTATCCGCCAGGTCAATGGGACGGGCTTTGATGTCCGGATCAAGGAATGGATGTACGAGGATGATGTGCATGGATCCGAGACCTTGACGTACATGGTCATGGAGCATGGTGACTATGTGCTTGATGACGGGACTCGGGTCAGCGCGGGATATGAGGACATTCAGGGCGGGGAGTCCTTTTGGGTTGGTTTTGGCAATTCCTGTTCCGTTGTACCTGTAGTCATGGCATCTGTTGTCACGGAAAGGGAAGCCAATCCTGTTGTGGGCAGAATATCCGGGATTACGCCACAGGGATTCACCTATCTCCTGCAGGAAGAAGAACAAAGCACTCGCATACACGGGGCTGAAACGGTCGCCTACATTGCCTGGGAGCCTTTTTCCGGAATCGTGGGCAATATGGCAGTCAATGTGGCCCGGACCGGGAAGATCATGGATCACGGGTTGCGCGAGGCAACCTTTACCAGGACTTTTGCAGGCATACCCGCTGTGGTGGCCGACATGCAGACGATGCAGGGCGTGAATCCGTGCAATCTGCGGTATGGGACCAAAGATACCGGCACCATCACCCTGATGGTCAAGGAAGAGCAGTCCCTGGATGATGAAATGGAACATGTGGTCAGGGAAGAGGTTGGCTTTATCGCCTGTTCCGATAATCCCGATGACGTGGATCTGGATCGTGACGGACTTGACAATGATCGGGAAACCAATGTGCTCGGAACCCGGCCGGACGACGATGATACCGATGAAGACGGTCTGCCGGATGGTGAAGAACTGGCCTATTGGGGAGATCGTTGGGACGATGATATTGATGAGGACGGTGTCATCAATCTGCTTGATCCGGATGCGGATAATGATGGCGATCATGACGGGTATGAACTGCTCATGGGTACGGATCCTGCCGATCCCTTGTCCGTGTCCCCCAGCAGTACCGATGTGCTGTTCGAGGTTGGTGAAATCACTGTTGGTGATGACTGGACCCATGTGGAGTTTACCGCTGGGTTCACGGATCCCGTTTTTGTGGCAGGCCCCCTGGGCTCCGCCAATCAGGCTCCGGCCCTGGTCCGGGTCAGAAATCTCAATGCAACCGGTTGTGATGTCCGTATCCAGACCTGGGATTATCAGACACAGGAACATGGAGTTGAACAGCTGGGATACGTGGTCATGGAAAGCGGGAAATACGAACTGGCCGATGGCACGCGCCTGTGCGCCGAAAATATTGATGTCCATGACGGACCCGGGCAGTTTTTTGTCTTCAACCAGGTGTTTCAGGAAGTTCCCCAGGTATTTGCTTCCATTGTATCTCACAATGATGCGGCTGCTGTTGTGGGGAGAATCGAGCAGGTGAGTCAGGAGGGATTTACCTATCTTCTCCAGGAAGAAGAGGCCGGTGATCAGCAGCATGCTTCCGAGACGGTTTCATACATTGCCTGGGAAAGCTTCGCCGGTATGCTCAACGGGTTCCGCTTTGATGTCGGCCTTTCCGACGTATTGCTGACCCATGAGATGCAGGAGTGCTCCCTGGGTGATGGCTTTGTCTCGCCTCCGGTGCTTCTTGCCAACATGCAAGGGATAGTTGGCCCGAACACGGCCAATGTGCGACATGACAGCAAAGGGGCTGCATCGGTTGGCCTGGCTGTTGTGGAGGAACAGTCTTTGGATGAGGAATTGGATCATTATGGCGAGCGTATTGCCTATCTGGCATGTACCCATGCTTCCCTTCAGGTGGATCAGGATGATGACGGGCTGTCCAATACCCAGGAAACAGAGGTGTACGGGACCGATCCCCAGGATCCGGATTCGGACAATGATCACCTAAACGATGCGGACGAACTGGCGTATTGGGATGATGCCTGGAATGAGGACGAAGATGGTGATGGCTTGATCAATCTTCTGGATCCTGATGCGGACAATGACGGGGACCTCGACGGTCTTGAAATCAGGGATGGGTATGATCCGGCTGATGACAATTCCACTGAACCCAGCATGACCAGCATGGTTTTTGAAACCGGTGTGCTCGATATGGATGGTTCCTGGATCCATGTGGATTTCAAACGGACCTACACGTCACCTGTTGTGGTTGTGGGTCCTTTGGGCCATGACGATCCTGAGCCGGCCACCATTCGGGTTCGCAATGTGACCTCCACGGGATGCGATATGGGTATCCGGAAATGGGCGTACCAGAGCGCTGACCATGGCAGGGAATCCGTGAGCTACATGGTCATGGAGCAGGGCACCTATGTGCTGCAGGACGGGACCATGGTCCAGGCCGGCATGGCGGAGGTGTCCCAAAGCAGTGACGTCGGTACAGAGGTCTGGTTTCCCCAGATGAGCACGCAGGCTCCGGTTGTCATGGCTGCACTGAACACAGACAATGATTCGGCTCCCTGTGTAATCCGTTTGTCTGGGATTTCCCAGCAGGGATTTACCTGTACCCTTCAGGAAGAAGAGGCTGCGGACCAGATTCATGGCAACGAATCCGTCGGGTATATTGCCTGGGAGCCATCAAGCGGCGTGGTCAACCGCAAGCAATTTCTTGTGGGCAGGACAGGCACGGTGGTGACCAGCTCTGGGTATGGTCTCTCGTGGAGTCATGCGTTTGCCTCCAGTCCGGATTTTTTGGCGATAATGCAGTCGTTTAACGGCGATAATCCATCCAATGTCCGCCGGGATCAACTGACCGGAACCAGGGCCGCCATTCATATCGATGAGGAAACATCGCTGGACAGTGAAGTGGTCCATTACAACGAAGATGTGGGTTACATGATTTTTGGGGATGACTAAACACCTTGTTGACCCATGCCAGGGCACGGATCAGGCTGATGACCGGCTGTGATCCGTGCCCTGGTTTATTGTGAGGATCTGCATCCTGCATGCTGCTGTTGTACAACGCCTCGGGTTGCCCGGGATCAAGGCATACCCTTTTGCAAGATGCTGGCATTGCGTGTAGAACAGGGATGTTGGACCCATTAATGGGACGGATGTGTTTTGACCATGTTCTTGGGGACATATCGGTGGAATCATGAAACAGGGTGTGCAGGTATGAACAAGCGTACTTATGGCTGTTGGCAAAGTCTGGTGACCGTTTGGATGGCCATGGTGTGGGTGATGGTGCTGCCCCAAGGGGCGGGCGCAGCCAATGCCAAGTATGTGTTTCTTTTTATTGGTGACGGCATGGGGATTGCGCAGCGTGCCCTGGCCGCAAAGGTTCATGACAGGCCCCTGCGCATGGATGGGTTCCCTGTCCACGGAGTGACCTCAACGTATGCTGCAGATCGGTTTATTACCGACTCTGCGGCTGCGGGCACTGCCCTGGCTTGTGGTCGAAAAACCAATGTGGGCATGATCGGCATGGATCCGGAGGGACATCCCCTTGCGTCTCTGGCGGCCATGGCCAAGGACAAGGGAATGAAGGTGGGGCTCATTTCATCCGTATCCCTGAACCACTCGACACCTGCTGCCTTTTACGCCCATGTGCCACAACGCAAACAATATTATGATATCAGCATGGCCCTGGCTGCAAGCGGATTTGATTTTCTGGGCGGAGGAGGACTCATCGATCCTGACAATGTCAGAAATGGCGCTACTGTTTTTCAGGGAAATGCCTGGGACGTGATCCAAGACAGTGGGTATCGCCTGGTCACCAGCAAGAAGGCGTTCATGGCTCTTGAGCAGGGATGCGGCAAGGTCTATGCATGCAACAGCTGGTTGCCGGATCATGGTGCTCTTCCCTATGCCATTGATGCCCGTTCCAATGATATTTCCCTTGCTGAGTTCACGGCCAAGGGCATTGAACTTTTGGACAATGATGATGGATTTTTTCTCATGGTTGAGGGTGGCAAAATCGACTGGGCCTGCCATGCCCATGATGCCGCAACAGCCATTGGTGAGATCCTAGCCTTTGATGCGGCCATTGATGCGGCCCATGCCTTTTATACGAAGCATCCTGCCGAGACCTTGATTGTGGTTACTGCTGATCATGAGTGTGGCGGTTTGAGCCTGGGATACGCAGGTACCGGATACGCATCCCTTTACACGCTTTTGCGCAGGCAACGCCTCTCTTTTCAACAATTCCATGACAGGGTGGTCCGGCCCATCGCGATGCAGGGCATGGGATGGGAAACGGCCAGGTCATCCATTACCCGACATTTTCCCCTGCAATTTGAAGGTGATCCAACTACCAATCCCCTGGTTGTGAACGATCGGGAACAGGAGCAGATCAGGCAGGCCTTTGACCTGAGCAGGCAGAAGGGTACCGGGTCACGCCACAAGCGCCGGGAATCTCTTGCATACGGCGGTGAAGATCCCCTGACCGTCACCCTGACCCATGTTCTCAACCACAAGGCCGGATTGGGCTGGGCCACGTACAAGCACACGGCAACTCCGGTCATGACCTCGGCCCTTGGTGTTGGAGCCGAGGCCTTTGGGGGGTATTACGACAACACCGATATTGCCCAATACATTGCCCGATCCATGGGGCTGCCATGCACCGCGCCCCTGGAGAGCACGTCATCCCGAGCAGCCGTTGTCCCATAACGTCGATGGTTCACGGGTTACCTCTAGGGGGCGAGGCTGTTTTCCGGGAAACTTGTTTTGTGTATCATCCGCAGAGCCCCGGGGCTCAAAAGGCCCGGAGACAACGTGATCATTTTCAGGGGCATCCTGGACATTATGCCTTGCACGTATTGTATAACGCTACTCTTCCTGGCATGAAAAAGGTTTCCGGTTCGACGTGTTGTTGGTCCGGATGTGGAGGATAACCTTGCCCCTTGCGGGCGGATAAACGCTGGAGAAAGATAATGGATAATCAGGAAATTCAGGGTATTGCCACCAGATTTTTTGAAAAGTACAAAAAGACTGAAGGAGATCGGACCCTGTGGTCGGCACCCTGGAAGATCTATAAGAACGGGCAGACGTTTGAGATCATCTTCAGCACCTGCCCCCGGGGCACGTCGTTCAAGGTGTTTGTGGACAACAAAAAGGTGGATGAAATCTGGGAGTGGCCCGTGTTTCTTGAGAAACTGGATGACCTGGAAACAACATACGGATCGTTGTTTCATCGGGATGATTATTTCGGCCAGATGAAGGAGATGCTCTAAAAGACCAGACCTGACGGCAGAAACAATCCTCAGCGGTCTGATTCCAAGGGTTTCTTGGGGGAACCTGACAAGGGAACACCGTTTGTTTCTGCATGTCCTAGGTTTACAGCCCCATGCCTTTTTTTGTTTTTTTCGTTGCCCTGGCCGTGAAGGGGTCGTCGGGCCAGTAGTGCTTGGGGTAGCGTCCCTTGAGTTCTTTTTTGACGTCCGGATACCCTGTCTGCCAGAACCCGGCCAGATCCGAGGTGATCTGGACGGGGCGGTGGGCCGGGGAGAGAAGATGGATGCAGAGACCAACCCTGCCACCGGCAATTTTTGGGGTTTGCTGCCATCCGAAAAGTTCCTGAATCCGGACTGCAAGAACAGGCACTTCTCCTTCATAATTCACAGGAATGCGCGAACCGCTGGGGACGGTCAGATGGGTGGGGGCCAGTTTTTCCACCTGCTGCTGTTGGTCCCATGAGAGTCGCGATTTCAGGGCGGCCACCAGATCAATGGTGTCCAGCCGGGGTATGGGCTGGGGGAAAAAGGGCGCCAGCCATGTTTCGAGTTCGCGCAGTAGGGTTGCATCGTCATGTGCGGGAAGTTCCACCCCGCAGTTGAGGAGAAAGCGCACCCGACAGAGCCACACACGGCTGGCTTTGTTCCAGGGAAGCAGATTAAGTCCATGTTCCTGAACGGCCCGGATGGTTATCTCCTGGAGTTTGTGGGGATCAGGACGGGTCAGACGGGACGACCGGACCGTTATCTTGCCAAAGGAAAGGATTTCCTGGGCCATGACCTCCTTGCGCGCAGGGTCCCATGCATACGCTTTCCGGGTTTGCCACATGTGGGGGAGATGCTCTTCCAGCCAGGTCTGTTCAATGGGCGCGGCCAGCTGGATCACAGCTTCCCTTCCCTTGTCATCCAGTTCCGGAATGACCAGCCAGGGAAAGGTGGTCAGAGGATCTGTTCCCGGGAACCTGGCTGCCTTGCCGTTGGCAAGCTGGTAGCCTGTTTCATGGGTGCTGGCTGATCGGCGGCGTGCGATGCGATCGGGAAAGGCCAGGGAAAGAAGATTGCCGCATGATTCGGGGAAGAGCCTATCGTCTTTTGCGTTGATCTTTCGTTTCCAGAGACGTGCCTGAGTGAGAATTCGTTTGCACACGGCACGGTTGATCCGGTGAGCAGGTTGTTTGTTGCGGATCACATGGTCCAGAGCGTCGAGTCTGAGGCGGATATCACGATCTTTATGGTTGCCGCGGGCATGGTCGAAGATATCACGTTCCATGAACAGGGCGGCTGTGACGCACCCTGTCCATGCCATGTTCAGCTTGCCTGCTTGAATGATGAGGTGGGCCAGTCGGGGATGGGTACCCATCAGCTGCATCTCTCGTCCGTGTGGGGTAATGCGTCCTTGTCGGTCAAGGGCACCGAGTTGGATCAGCAGTGACCGGGCCTTGTCCTGATGGGGCTGCGGGGGCGGCGTGATCCACTCGAGATCGCTCAGCTCGGTGGTGCCCCAGTCAGCAAGGGTCAGGATCAGATCGCACAGATCCCTGGTCATGATCTCGGGAGGCAGGTGGGGCGGAAGGGAAGCGTGTCGGGCTTTGCTCCACAGGCGAAAGCACACCCCCGGTTCAAGACGTCCTGCCCGGCCTCTGCGCTGGTCCGCCGAACTTGTGGACACGGGCAGGGTTTCCAACCGGTCCATGCCGGTTCGGGGAGAGTATCTGGAAACGCGGCAGAGACCCGCATCAATGACTATGCGTATGCCTTCGATGGTAAGAGACGTCTCGGCAATGGAGGTGGCAAGAACCACCTTGCGCGATCCTTGGGGGGCGGGGTTGAGAGCCTTGTCCTGCTCTGCCCTGCTCTGATTGCCGAACAGGGGAACAACGCGAACATGGTCAGGCAGATCGGCGGATTCAAGAAGGCCGAGGACCCGTGAAATCTCCGGCACACCTGGCAGAAAAACCAGGATGCTTCCAGGTTCGTCCACAAGAACCTTTTGAATGACTGCTGCCGTATGGTGTTCGATGCGCTGGTATCGTTCCGGGGGGAGATATCGTGTGACAACGGGATGGCATTGTCCCGGGGCCGTGATGACCGGAGTTTTGTGGCCAAGGATATGCACAAGACTCCTGGTATCCAGCGTGGCCGACATGATCAGGATGCGCAGGTCCTCACGCAGGTTTTCCTGAACGTCCAGACTCAGGGTCAGCCCCAGGTCGGCGTGGATGGACCGTTCGTGAAATTCGTCAAAGATGATCAGTCCCACATCATCAAGTTCGGGATCGTTCTGGAGACGTTTGGTCAGAATGCCTTCGGTGAGTATCTCCACGCGAGCCTGTTTGGATGTCCGCGTATCCAGACGGGTGATGTACCCGATTTCCTGCCCGGGCTGCTGTCCGAGGAGATCGGCCATGCGCATGCAGGCTGCCCGGGCGGCCAGTCGTCGCGGTTCGAGAACCAGGATCTTGCGGCCCTCAAGCCAGGGTTCATGCATGAGATGCAGGGGGACGATGGTGGTTTTTCCGGCACCGGGAAGGGCCTGCAAAACCGCGCGATTGCACGAACCAAGGGCGGAGGTCAGATCCCCTAGAACCGGAATGATCGGTAGATCTGGAAATGAAATGAAAGACATGTTCACAGGCTGCTGCAGGAAAGAGACGTGGAGGACATTGTCATGACGGCCCGTATGGCAGCATTCCCAGGGTCATGATTTGGTGTCGGGTTGTTGGGTCGTGTGCTGGGCATATTTGTCAAGGTCGTCTCTGATGATCTTGAGGCACAGGGCCACAACGGCTGCATCATCCAGCTGGCCGATGCCCGGCAGAAAATCGGGAATCAGATCCAGGGGATTGAGAATATACAGCAGGGTGAATGCAATGGCCGCCACACTCTTGATGGGGATATCCCGATAGGTTCCCGTGTAATAGTCTTTGACCAGAGCGATGAGCAGGGTGACGTCGTTGACAAATTTCTGGAGCGGTCCTTCTTTGGCCGCCAGTTTTTGAATGGTTTCCGATTCCTTGAGAACCTTGGCAAAATCAGTGTTCCCGAGTTTTTCGGCTTTGGAAAGGATGAAATCCTTGTCGATTTTTTTCAGGATGGCGTTAATGTCCACAGGCGCATTTTCCGGGGTTGGCGGTTGCAGATCACTCTTATGTTCCGATGAACCACATATCAATGGGAAGCATAAAGGATATGTTCCCCCGCATGGCGGCAGCAGAGTGCCATGCCGGGGCCAGGGTTGTCATGGGCTTTTTTGCGTTCCAGGGCAGATTGCGATTCAGGGGAACAGGGCATATAGGGCCATCAGACGCCATGTGCTTGCAGCACGATGATGCAATGTGTCTTTTTCTGCAACCCTTGGGGAGAACATATGCAAACAATCGGTATTCTGGGCGGTTCCTTTAATCCTCCTCACATCGCGCATCTTCGCCTAGCCCTGGAGGTGCGTGAGCAGCTTGGTCTCAATCGCATCGACCTGGTACCGGCGGCCGTTCCTCCCCACAAGGAAACCCGGAACCTTTTGCCTTTTTCCGTCAGGTACAAGCTGCTCAGGGATACGGTCCAGGATCTTGCCGGGATGCGGGTCAATGATCTTGAAGCCCGACGGCAAGGACCTTCCTATACCTATGATACATTGCAGGCGTATCGATTGTCCGATCCACAAGATCGTCTTTTTTTCATCATGGGCAGCGAAGATCTTGTCCTGTTGTCTTCATGGTACAAGGCCGCGTGTCTGCCGCAATTGGCCCATCTGGTGGTTGTTTGCAGGGGCGGGGTGGATCGCCCGGAAGCTGATGAACTGATCAGAAACATATGGCCTGCAAGCCGCATGACCCCCACGGGCTGGCACCTTCCCAGGGGACACCTGGCCATTTTTTTCCTTGAAATGAACCGGCTTGACATCAGCTCTTCCCTTATCCGGGATAAATGGCGAAAGGGGCAATCCATTCGTTATCTCGTGCCGGATTCTGTTGAACACTATGTGCAGGAGCACAGGGAAGAGGTGGCAAGGGTCTGGGGAGAGGGGACTTCACCAGCAGGGGCAAACAGCCCGCAGGATGTGGATGCCGTGTGATCTTCTGGCAGGGCGGCATGCTCCCCATGATAAGAACAAGGTCCCGGACAAACTATGTTTTGTCCGGGACCTTATGGTTTCCAGGAAAACTCGATCCCGTCCCGGGTTATGGTTGCGGTCTTGTCTCCGGGAAACTGCACGGTTTTCCCGGTGGCTCTGTTCTGCCAGAGGGCATCAAGTCGGGAGATCGATTCTGCCAGGGGTTGTCCCGGGCCCATGGATTCAAGCACATGCTTGATCAATCGGCAGCGTTCGGCCTTGTCCAGACCGGCCAGGCTGGAAGGGATGTATTGTTTTCGGCCCTGAAGGTGCTGGGCAAGGCGCTGGTCCCAGAAGGAACGGTCGGCCTGACCGCATTGCCACAACTGGTACACGGTTTTGAGAAAACCAGGGTTCTCTTGAAGAAACAGGGGAAGAATGGTTGATCGGACCCGGTTGCGTAAAAAAGAGGGATCCGCATTGCTCGCGTCCTTTTCCCAGGTGATGCCCAGATGAGTCAGAAATTGTTCAAGAACCTGCTTGGGGGTTTGCAAAAGGGGGCGCACAAGGTGTCGATCCTGGTCAACCCCGGCCATGCCTGCCAGGCCGGGCCATCCAACACCCCGGATCAGCCGCATGAGCACATCTTCGGCCAGATCATCGGCTTGATGGGCCGTGAGGATGAAATCGGCGTTGTGCTTTGCCCTGACAGCCTCCAGAAAGCGATACCGTTCCAGGCGTCCGGTCTCTTCCAGCCCCAGACTCTGTTGGCGGGCAAGGGATGCAATGTCCCTGCGGGCGCATTCCAGGGGGATGCCCAGTTGGCTGCATGTTTGTCGGGCTATCTGTTGCTCCCGCGCGGCCTCGGGTCTGAGCCCGTGGTCAAGGTTGGCTCCCACCAGACGCAGGTGCAGACGGGGCGCCAGCATATGGAAAATGTACAGCAGTGCCGTGGAGTCGACCCCGGTGGAATAGGCAATGACCAGGGTTGTGTCCTGGAGCCGAACGTTCAGCTCTTTGGTGACAAACCGTTCGATTCCCAGACAGAAATGAGCCCATTTGGGGGGAAGATCCTGAAGGCGCCAGGTGGTCATCTCAAACAGGGATATCCCATTCCTTCAGCGTGGTGTCGATAAAGTCCATCATGAAGTCCCGCTGCTTGGGGGTGGCGTAGGCAATACAGGAACAACGCAGGATCTGACGGGCCCGAACCAGAAATTCCAACCTGAGCCAATCCTTGCCGGTTTCAACAGCCATGTAAAAGGGGCCGCATGAATCAGCATGTTCCTTTTGTTCCGGTTCCATGAGCTCGTCGGGAAGGGGAATCTGAAAAAGCTGGGGAATGGAGCTGGCAAATCCCTTTTCCGTGAGCCTGGCGTTGATGGTTTCCATCTGTTGGGGAGTGAATTCGTCTATCTGATAGGATCGCATACGGGTTTCCTTGAAGGTGTGCCTGCAAACAGGGATTATTTGTGGGGCCAAAATCGTTCATTGGCTGTCTTGTGGGGACATGTTCTGGTTTTGCGGTCCTTGTGGGCGTCCTGGGGAACCTGTTCGTTGTCAAGATTGAACATCCTGCGGGTGTCGTGGATGCATTTGGTAAGGGTGTCTTCTTCTTTGCTTCGGCGTTTGAGATAGGCAATGGGTTCGCAGTACAATTTGCCGATGAGGGAATGGGCAAGGACCTGAAGGGCCTCGTGAACGGCCGGCGATACCTCGGGACCAAGGGATTTGAGGGTCTTTTTGATCTCTTTTTCGGCAATGGCCTCTCCCCGTTCCAAAAGGTCCACAATGGTGGGTTTGAGGGCCAGGGACTTGAGCCAGAGGGCAAAGCTGTCCACTTCCTCTTTGACAATGAGCTCGGCCTTGCCCGCCTCTTCCTTGCGCTCGGCAAGGTTTTCTTCCACCACTTCCTTGAGATCGTCGATGTCATAAAGATAGACATTGTCCAATCCGTTCACGTCGGGATCGATATCCCTGGGGACCGCAATGTCTATGAAGAACATGGGCCGGTGCTTGCGTTTTTTGAGAACCTTTTTGACGTCCCGTGCCCTGATGACCGCATGCTGTGATCCCGTGGAACTGATGATGATGTCCACCTCGGGAAGGTGATCGACCAGCTCTTCAAAAGCGATGGCCTTGCCGCCGAATTTGTCAGCCAGTTCTTCCCCTCGGCAAAGGGTTCTGTTGGCCACAGTGATACCCTGAATACCCGCTCCCAGAAGATGGGTTGCCGCAAGTTCGGCCATTTCGCCTGCACCCACCAGCATGGCACGCTGGGGTGCAAGATCGCCGAAAATGCGCTTGGCCAGCTCCACGGCTGCATAGCTGATGGAGACCGCATTGGAGGCAATGGCCGTTTCCGTGCGCACGCGTTTGGCCACGGAAAAGGCCTTGTGCAGGGCCCTGCTGACGATAACCCGGGCACTGCCGTATTCCACGGCCTTGCGGTAGGCCTGCTTGAGTTGTCCGAGGATCTGGGGTTCTCCCAGAATCATGGAATCCAGGCTGGACGCAACAGTAAACAGGTGATGGATGGCTTCAAGGCCCTGATAGGTGTAGGCGTGTTTGCTGATGGTTTGCGCATCTACAGAGCACGTTGATCCCCAGAAATGGAGCACTTCCTGAACAGGGTCTTTTTGAGGATCGCCAACAACCAGAAATTCAACCCGATTGCATGTGGAAAGGATCAGGGCTTCCCTGATGGGACCGTCAGGTCTGACCAGTCCTTGCAAACAGGGATTGCAATCCGGCAGGGCCAGCTGCTCCCTGATGGAGACATCGGCTGTCCGGTGATTGAGGCCTATGAGGTAGATGGTTTGATTCATTATGGGCAATCGTGTGTATAAAGAGTGATGGCGATGAAAACGGGATATGACCTGGATGCGGGAAAAAGCAACAAGACAAGGCGCAAGGTAGAGACCTTCTTGAACCCGTGGTTCCTTGCTGTCTCCTGTTCTCCCCGTTTTTGTCCTTGTTTCTGTCGGGTCTTCTTCCTACATCTGAAACTGGTGGTGCGTGGGCACGAAAAAATTGATGAACAGCATGGAGGCGATCACCAGAAGAAAGAGCCAGATGGCTGCCTTGGCCGGTTTGCGGCCGTTCCAGCCAATGGCCAGTCGCTGGTGGAAGACATAGGCGAAGATCAGCCAGATGAGCAGGGAAACAACTTCCTTGGGGTCCCAGCTGAACATGTGTTTCCAGGTAAAGGCCGCCCAGATGAATCCGCTGAGGATACCCACGGTGTACAAGGGAAACCCGGCCACCACGCTGACATGATTGACGCGGTCACAGGTGTGCAGGGAGGGAAGATCCCGGGAAAAGCCCTTGAAACGCGCTTTGGTTTTGATTTTTTTTTCCAGATACAGATAGGTTACCCCGGACCCGAAGGCCATGGCCAGCAGGGCAATGCTCACGAACAGGGCGCCTATGTGCAGTCCGAACCAAAGACCCACAAAGGTCTGGGGAACGGGCTGGGTGGATGGAGAAATGGCCAAAGATGAGGTGAACACGATGAGGGCGAGGGGAGAGGCGATGAGTGCCAGGAATTTCATGCGCAGCCTCCACCAGAATGCGAAGAAAATGACCAGAAAACACCAGGCCAGCAGGCTGAAATAAAAGGGTCCCTGGTCCGCCCCAAGTCCTCCGGAATGCAGCCAGGTGACCAGAAGATCAATGGTGTGCAGTCCAAAACTGGTCGCCGTGGTCCAGATGGAGACTTTTGTGAAGGATGTTTTGTGCGTCACCAGACCTACAAGAAACACAAGAGCTCCTGCAAAGTACAGGAAGGCGACCAAAAACTCAAAGAGACGGAAAAAGGTCATGGGTCAAGGCTCCGATGGAAGGGTGGAGTTCTTTGGGCAGAAGTCTGGCCAGGATGGTGCGGATTTCGTCGGTGTCCTTTTCGCGGATGGCTGCAAGCAGGGAAGAATTGACCAGCGATCTGAAACATTCGGCGTTGTCATCACTATCCTGGCCCAAGGGAAGCATTGCCTGCCTGATTCTGCCCAAAAGGTCGAGCAGGATCTCATATTCTTCTCCGAACCGACAATCAAGCTCTTGTCTGAGGGTTCGGCACAGGGCGGGGGATTTTCCGGAAGTCGATACCGTCACAAGCAGGTCTCCCCGCTGGATAATCGACGGGAGAACAACATCACCGGCCTGTGGATCGTCAATAATGTTGCACAGAATGTTGCGTTGCTGGCACCCCCTGGCAATGGCGGCATTAAGCGTTCGATTGCTGGTACAGGCAAAGACCAGATGTTTCTGGTCGAGGTCGTTGGCGGAAAAGGTGCGGTTTTCCAGAACAAGCTCCGGATGCCGGGCGGCAAGGCGGGTCAGTTTGGTGGAAAAGGGGGCCGTATCCAGAACAAGCAGATGTTTGGGCGAGGCCTTGAGCAGCGTACGGATCTTGCGTGTACCGACTGTGCCGGCCCCAACGACCAGACAATTTTTGTGGTGAAGATCAAGAAGCAGGGGGTAATAGCGCATGGCCTGCTTTGTTAGCAAAGAGAAGAAATGGTGTAAAATGATTCCCTGCAAGCAATCTTGTTCGCCGGGAGGTGGTGGATTGCGCGCCTGTCGTGGTAATATCAATTTTGGACAAAAAGGGATGCAGACCTCTCAAAAAGGAAAATAGGGTGTATTTATAAAAATAAAAATGTAACATGTAGATAATATTGCCTTTTGAGGATATCTCCCGGTGCGGGCAAGGCAGGAGAGGACAAGGGTGCTGTTTCGTGTAATAAAATAATCATCTTGACAAATTTGTGAAAAGAGGGTTTGTGACTTGCTTTTGGATTGCAAAATTGTGGATTTTATTCCGCGAATAGCGATGGTTCTGGATATAACATCTTGTTTTTAATGAGTTTATGCAATTTGGTCTGTAAGTTGTTAGATCCTGTATTATTGATGATTTTTTCTGTGTCCCGCCGGCGCGGGCGCATGCACACCCTCTTATGTTCAAAGGAGATATTTCCATGAGTGGCAATCAATCGAGACAAGACGCCATCAAGGCTGTGACCAACTATACGCCCGCTTCCGCGCCCCTCAACTATGCGGAAAAGGGGGTCGGCGAGATTTTCGGGTCCAATGTGTTCAGCCTGAAGGTCATGGAGGAGCGTCTTCCCAAGAATGTTTTTGCTTCCATCAAGAAGACCATTGAGACCGGAGGCAAGCTTGATCCTTCCATGGCTGACGCTGTGGCATCGGCCATGAAGGACTGGGCCGTTTCCAAGGGCGCGACCCATTATACCCATGTTTTTTATCCCCTGACCGGACTCACCGCGGAAAAGCATGATGGGTTTCTTACACCGGACGGCAAGGGGGGCGCTCTGGCCGAATTCAGTGGCAAGCTCCTCATTCAGGGGGAACCGGATGCTTCCAGTTTCCCCTCGGGCGGTCTTCGGGCTACCTTCGAGGCCCGGGGGTATACGGCCTGGGACGTAACCAATCCTGCGTACATACTGGAAAATCCCAATGGCACGTTTTTGTGCATCCCCACGGCCTTTGTCTCCTGGACAGGTGAGGCCCTGGACAAGAAAACCCCTCTTTTGCGTTCCAATCAGGCCCTCAATGCCCAGGCCAAAAGGGTCCTGGCCCTTTTTGGACGTGACCTGGATGAACAGGTTCAATCATTTGCCGGACCCGAGCAGGAATATTTCCTGGTGGATCGCAATTTTTATTTTGAACGCCCGGATCTGCAGCTCACCGGAAGGACCCTGTTCGGAGCCAAGCCGGCCAAGGGCCAGGAACTTGATGATCATTATTTCGGTGCCATTCCCGAGCGTGTTCTTTCCTTTATGATGAATGTGGAACATGAGCTGTATAAACTTGGCGTGCCCGTGAAGACCCGGCATAACGAAGTCGCACCGGGCCAGTTCGAGATCGCTCCCCTCTATGAGCAGGCCAATCTGGCCAACGACCACAATCAGACCGTGATGACCACCCTCAAGGGTGTGGCCAAAAAGCACGGCATGGCCTGCATGCTGCACGAAAAACCCTTTGCCGGGATCAACGGATCGGGCAAGCATCTCAATTATTCCATAGGTACCAAGTCCCTAGGAAGTCTGTTCGATCCAGGTGAAACACCCCACGAAAATCTGCAGTTCTTGCTTTTTTGTGCAGCCATCATTCGCGGCGTGCATCTGCACGGGGATCTCTTGCGGGCTGTTGTGGCCACGGCAGGCAATGATCATCGCCTGGGGGCCAATGAAGCACCGCCAGCCATCATGTCCATTTATCTGGGCGAGCAGCTGACCGATATCTTCGAACAGATCAAAAAGGGCACGTGCAACGGATGCAAGACCAAGGGCGAACTTCGTGTGGGTGTGGACACCCTGCCTCCGCTGCCCATGGATGCCGGCGACAGGAACAGGACCAGTCCCTTTGCCTTTACCGGCAATCGGTTCGAGTTCCGGGCCGTTGGCTCCAACCTGTCCATTGCCGGCCCTCTGGTGTCCATCAATGCTCTGTTGACCGAATCCCTGGATTACATTGCCACCAAGCTGGAGGCCATGGATCTAAGTACTCCCGAAGCCTTCAAAAACGCTGTCCTTGGGATTATCAAGGAGATCATCACCAAACACGGAAACATCATTTTCAACGGGAACGGCTATTCCCAGGAATGGCAGGAAGAAGCGGCCAGGCGCGGGCTTCCCAACCTCAAAACCGCTGTTGATGCCCTGCCTGTGTTGACGTCAGCGCCTGTTGTCGAGATGTTTACCAAGTACGGGATCTTCAGCGAACGGGAATTGGCCAGCCGTCAGGAAGTCTATCTCGAGCAATATGGCCAGCATCTGGTCACTGAGGGGCTTTTGACGGTGAAAATGGCCAAAACCATGATCCTTCCGGCGGCCGTGCGCTACATGCGTGAACTGGCTGATACCTGTGCGAGCCTCAAGTCGGTTGGTATGGACTATGAAATGGCGGTTCTGGAGGATGTCACCGATAAAATGCGCAGCCTGAAAAAGGCCATTGGTGAACTTGAAGTCCTTTTGGAAACAGAGATGGAAGATCCCTTGGAAAAAGCCAGGTACATGGGTGACAAGGTTATCCCGGCCATGCTCAAGGTCCGGGAATGTGCAGACGCCCTGGAGGATGTGGTGGCCGATGATCTCTGGCCCCTGCCGACCTACCAGGAGATGCTGTTTATCAAGTAAAAAAAAACAAAAGTACGCAATGCTCAGTACGCAGTACACAGTGCGCAGTGCGCAGAAAAAGACCCGTCATTATGGCGGGTCTTTTCGTTTGGATGATAGAGATGATGGGGAGAGGTGCCTCAAGGCACAGTTGTTATCATGCTGGTATCTGGAATATGATGGCCGGCTTGCCCTGTTCCGGGCGGTTTGACTGTCTGAGCGAGCCAGGCATCGTTCATCAAGCCGTTGCCTGACATCTTGCCCATACGGTTTGTTTTTATTGAGCAACGGCTTGATGGTACGAGGCCGGCGAGAGAGTTGCAAACCGTACGGAACAGGGCAAGCCGGCCATGAGCACAAATCTGAGCACAAATCAGCCCAGAGGGGCGCTTCTAGGTTATGCCAGGGCCTTGTTCACCATTTCCTGGGCCTGGTCCAGGATCTCCTGCAGATGGTTTTCCCCTTTGAAACTCTCGGCATATATCTTGTAAATTTCTTCTGTGCCCGAAGGTCTGGCTGCAAACCAGCCATTTGGGGCAACCACCTTGAGGCCCCCAAAGGGAGCATCATTGCCTGCTGCCCGGGTCTGTTTGGCAAGAATGGGTTCTCCTGCCAGGGTTGTTGCCTTGACCATGTCCGGAGACAATTGCTTGAGGGCTTTTTTCTGCTCATGGCTGGCCGGAGCCTGGATCCGCTGGTACACCGGGGTGCCGAATCGGTCTTCCAGCTCCTTGTACAGGGTGGCCGGATCCTTGCCCGTCACGGCCGTCATTTCCGCGGCCAAAAGATCCATGATGATGCCGTCCTTGTCCGTGGTCCAGACTGTACCATCCTTGCGCAGGAAAGAGGCCCCGGCGCTTTCTTCACCGCCGAATCCGCATGTTCCCTCAAGCAGATGGGGCACGAACCACTTGAAGCCCACAGGAACCTCCACCACGTTTCGTCCCATGGCGCCGGCTACCCGGTCGATCATGGACGTGGTGACCATGGTTTTGCCCATGGCAAGATGGCTGTTCCATCCGGTTCGGGTGGAAAAAAGGTAGGAGATGGCAGCGGCCAGATAGTCATTGGGCTTGATGAGTCCGGCCTGTCTGGTCACGATGCCGTGGCGGTCATAATCGGGATCATTGCCAAAGGCGATGTCAAAACGGTCCTTGAGTTCGATGAGCCCGGCCATGGCATAGGGCGAGGAACAGTCCATACGGATTTTGCCGTCCCTGTCCACGCGCATGAACGAAAAGGTCGGGTCCACGTTCTTGTTGACCACGTCGATATCAAGACCATACTCCTCGGCAATGGGCTCCCAGAATCCGATACCCGACCCTCCCATGGGATCGACCCCGATCTTGAGTCTGGCTCGTTGTATGGCTTCCATGTCCAGGATGGTTGCCAGATCGCGCACATAGGGCATGACAAAGTCGTACGCATGCACATGGTGACTGGCCAGGGCCCTGGCATATGGGAGGCGCTTGATTCCCATGAGTTTGTTGGCCAGGTGTTCGTTGGCCCTGTCGGCAATCCATCTGGTGGTGTCGGTATCTGCTGGGCCTCCGTTGGGCGGGTTGTATTTGAATCCGCCGTCTTCCGGCGGATTGTGGGAAGGGGTAACGACCACGCCATCGGCAAGGCCGGATGTCCGGTTTCGGTTATGGGTCAAAATGGCATGGGATATCACCGGCGTGGGAGTATAGCCGTTATCTGCCTGGATGACGGTTTCAACGCTGTTGGCGGCAAATACTTCCAGAGCGGTCATGGTGGCCGGTTGGGAAAGGGCGTGGGTATCCCTGCCCAGAAAAAGGGGGCCGGTGTATCCCTGAACCCGGCGGTACTCGCAGATGGCCTGACAAATGGCCAGAATGTGGTTCTGATTGAAGGTTTGTTTGAGGGAGCTGCCGCGGTGCCCCGAGGTGCCGAACGAGATGCGCTGGTGTGCATCCGCGGCATCAGGGATGTGTTCATAGTATGCAGCAACAAGAGCCGGAATATCCGGCAGGATGTTACGCGGAGCCTTGCGGCCTGCAAGAGGATGGGTCGACATGGGATGATCTCCTGAAACAGCGGTTGAATCTATTGGTTCAAGATGATAGCATAAACAGATTGTCCAGCAGAACATGTGTTGCCTGGCGGTTGGAAAATCACGGTACAAACTACATGGGAAAGTAACCTTAGCAGGAATGATCTTCATGAACAAGCTTGCATCGCGGACCCGACAGTTCTTTGCTGATTTTGCCCGGTTGGAAGCTGCTGGCGGCATTCTGCTCATGGTGGCCACGGTTTTGGCCTTGTGGTTCAGCAATTCGCAACTGGCCTTGTGGTACACGTATTTTTTGACCATCCCCGTGCAGGTAAGCATCGGCCAGCTCATTTTGGCCAAACCCCTTGTCTTGTGGATCAATGACGGACTGATGGCTGTTTTTTTCCTGCTGGTCGGTCTTGAGATCAAACGGGAACTGCTCGAAGGTCAGTTGTCAAGCCTGAGCCAGGTCATGTTCCCGAGCATCGGGGCTCTGGGAGGGATGGTCGTTCCGGCGCTCATTTATGCCCTGTTCAATCTTGCCGATCCAGCGGCCCTGCACGGGTGGGCCATCCCCATGGCCACGGATATTGCTTTTGCCCTGGGCATTTTGACCCTTTTTGGACGGCGGGTACCCATTGCCCTCAAGTTTTTTCTGCTCACCCTGGCCATCATGGACGATATCGGCGCGATCATTGTCATTGCCCTTTTCTATTCCGGCGCCCTGTCCATATTGTCTATGGTCCTGGCCTGTGTGGCCATTGGCGTGCTCTTTGCCATGAACCTGTTGGGGGTGACAAGGCCAAGAGCCTATCTGATCGTTGGAACCATCTTGTGGATTTTTGTCCTCAAGTCCGGCATCCACGCCACATTGGCCGGGGTGGTCATTGCCTTTGCCATTCCATTGCGGGTCAGGGAAGGTATAGAACATTCGCCAGCCATGCGGCTCGAGCATACCCTGCATCCCTGGTCCACTTTCCTCATTCTCCCCTTGTTCGCCTTTGCAAATGCCGGAGTCCCCCTAGGTGGGATGGGGCTTTCTTCCCTGCTACACCCCGTGCCCCTTGGAATCATGGCTGGACTTTTCATTGGCAAACAGGCAGGAGTTTTCGGATTCCTCTATCTGGCCGTACGTGCGGGTCTCGTACACCTGCCTGCGGGACTTTCCTGGAAGGAGATTTATGGCGTGGCGATTCTTTGCGGAGTGGGATTCACCATGAGCCTGTTCATCGGTTCGTTGGCTTTTGAGATGGAGGGGTGCCGGTTGTGTACGTCCATCAATCGCATCGGGATCATGCTTGGATCGCTGTTTTCGTGTGTCTTGGGTGCCATTGTTTTGCACAGGGTTTTGCCCCGACACACTTAAAAATCAGGACGCGGTCATCATGGAAGATGACCGCGTCCTGATGGTTTCAATCGAGGGGGGTGATTAAGCAACAACAAAGGTGATTATTCTTCGCGGTTGGCATAGAGTTCAATAGCCACGATACCTCCCGCGCACACGAGCATGGGCAGGAAAACATCCCCCAGCTTGGCACCAAAGAACAAAAAACCCAGAAGTCCCAAAACAAAGATAAAACCCAGAAGACCTACCACAATATTTTTTATCACGACAAACTCCTTTGAGTACAACAGATGGTACGGGGCAATTTCAAACACGGCATCGGGCATGTGCTGGTTCGACGTGCCGGTTCAGGCGGCGGACACGAATACGCGCATGCTGCGGTGATCCCCAGCAACGCATTTATCCGTTGAACGCGTCTTTCTTGACGGCACTCAACCCCTGTTTGCTGAAATCCCTGGCCACGGACCACCAGCAGCGTCCCTTGATTTCCCAGAATCGAAGCGCAGCAAGCTTGATGAATGCCCATGTCAGAACGACAAGATCCTTGATCAGCCTGAAGGCTGCCTGCAGGGTTGTCTTGAAGGCCACGGCTGTTTCACGAAAGTCCTTGGCATGCTTGTTCGGGTTGGGTTCGCATGAAAAACGGGGCATGTCTGTGGATTGTTGATGATGAGTATGCATGATCGACTCGATGGGTTTGATGGTCGTTTGGACAAAACCAGTGTTGGAATGCTTATGTTGAAACCCTTTGTCTTGATTACCTCATCATATAAACGGAAATGGACCCGAGTTCAACTGCTTTTATGACTTTAAGTGCATTGTCGTGATCCAGACTGTCTGATTGCTCTAGGCACGGGATGTATCGAGTGGACGGCAAGAAATTTCGACAGTTCGCTGAAGCCCGGTCAGTCAGGTTGGACTATCGTGTAAGTTGTTGGCATCCCCTGCTTATGAGCCGTTCATCGCTCTGTGCCTCGTAGCAAAAAGTTTCAATATGCTCTTGGCCGCCAAAAGCGTCTTCAAGGATGGCTTTGCAGGCCAGAGTGGAAAAGGTTTTGCCGCAGCTCCACCATGTTTTGCCTTTTGTATCCCAGAATCGTTGTGATTCTTTTTTGCAAAAGGCTGCCGTGATTGTCACGTGTTTGATGACACTCATTTGAGTACCTGTGTGTTGATGGTGTTTATGCCATTTTGTGTATACCGGGTGCATTGCGATCATATGGGCGTAAATGTCAAGACAAGGGCAGGTTCATTTCAAAAAAAGTCGTACCACGTTTTTTTAAATCAATTCAAGAAACGTATGGCATTTTGAGTCTGTTTGCTCATATTGTTTGACTGTTGGTCATTTGATCCGTTCACCCTTTCTTGAAGGGTATGTCCTTGATACCTTGTTACATATGCAAGGTTTTTTGGTTTCGGCTCTATCAAAACATTGTGCACGAAGCGAGAACAGTCCTGTCATTTTTGGATGTAGCATGGGGAGGTTTGTGCCTTTTCGGATACCCACGGAAATTGTCAGAATACTATATGCTCATCAAGCTATGTTCTCTTGTGGGCGATGTCTTCCCAGACACGGTCAAGTCAGTCAATTTCCGTAGGGCCTTAAGCAATCTTAAAAAGTTGGACAAAAACGTTTGTGTCAGGCGGCAAAGGAAAGACTGTCCTTGGCACATCTTCATATATGTGGTACATTATGTTCAAACAAGACTCCAAGATGTCCTTGGAGTGCACCTTATTTGGGTTTTGTTTTGTACTTTTTCTTGTTGAACACACATGAAAGACCATAAAGATTTTCTACTTGAATCGTACGTTGTTTTAGGTTCGCCTGTTTCTTCGAAGTAACAGCTATATAGATTCAAATTCAAAAGATTACGAAGTATTACGATACTAATCCTGAGGTATTGGGGGCAATCAATTTTAATCTGTGAGTTCGGATTATTTTCTACGCGTTTTCTTAATAAATTTCGAGCAATGTTTAACTGGACGAGTTTGAAATATATTTCTTCAATAATTACAATGTGTAACAGTAGTTATTCGTGACTGTTTTAGTGCCCGATTCCCAAAAAAAGTATAAAAAATCGGCAGCAATGAGACGAATGTCATGCAACATGTAATAAAATCGGTAAAAAAATATTAATAAATTGGCTTGTTGTTGGAATTTTTGTAGGATATGAACTCGTTTGGTATAAATTTGGTTCAGTTATTGTATCCTTTGTCTTAAGGTAAGCGGAGTGTGATTGTCTTTGTTTTGAAGACTTTTTATTTTATGTTGCAGACTGGACGCACTTGTTTTGTGTCAAACTGGTGTGTCAGCCCGTATGGTCTGGTTTGTGTCAGGATAGTGTTTCCCGAGTACCTATTGAAAAAACGAGAGAACAGATAATGCCAAACAAGGATATTTCTTCTACGGACAATCTACTCGAAATCATACGCGGTAAAAAGGACCTCACACAGGATGTTGTCGGACAGGCTGGAAAAGATATTCGGATTCGGCGTACTTCTGCGGTAACTTCTGTCGTGTTTGATCCCGGCAAGACAACTGTGGGTCTTTCTGTTGCCAAAGAGGGGATTCATGTTTTCGCCGTGGAGCGGGTCCATGCGGTAAAACGTCTTGTTGCTTATCGTTTTCTTGCCAACAACACGGACCGGGATCTCGACTGGGACACTGCATACGACATGCTGAGCAAGGAAAACATTGTTGCAACGTTCCAGATGAAAAAAACCAGGAACTGGGCCATCCTTGCTTCCGATTCCATAGATTTCTGGAATGTCTCCATACCGAGGAGTGTTGACTCCAAGGGAATACCCAACGCTGTCTACTGGGCTGCCAAAAAGAAAAAGACCTTTGATGAAGCCGAGGTCGTGTTTGATTACTATTTTATTGATAAGTGCACGGAAAAGGGGATCGATAAAAACCGCTTTGGTGCCTATGCTGTGCCCAGGACAAAAATGCGCGAAGTGCAGGCCCTTTACGACAAGCTGGGCGTTTCCCTTTCGGGGATTGCCACCTTTCCCCTTTGCGCGGGCAATCTTTTGGGTCAGACCGGGACCACGGACAACGGCATCGTGGCGGTTGTTGATGTCAAGTCGCAATGGAGCCGGATTGATCTGTATCATAAGAATGCCCTGGCATTCAGCCGTCGCATCAAGACCGGCGAGGTGAGTTTTGTCGATGCCATCCGGGAACATTCAGCCATGCTCCTGACTCAGGATGAAGAAACACCTGATGACGGCAGCCCAAAGGTGGTTGCTCCAAACACCATGACCGACCAGGAGGCCCTGGCATTGTTGCATGCCTATTTTCAGCAGGGCCAGGGAGAAACCTTGGAGGAAAATCCGTCCACGGATATCATGGAGTTCATTGAACCGGCTGCACGTCGTCTGGTGAGTCAAATAGAAAGGACCTTTGCCTATTTCCGTACCACCATGCAGATTCCCGCTCCGGTCAAACTCGTGTTTGTGGGCCGACTCGCCAATTTCACGCCGCTGGTGAACTATGTCGGGGCCCAGCTGGATATGGAAGCGGAAATTCTGGACCCCTTTGCCCTGCCCGGTTTGTCAGTTGCAACGCCCATTCCCAAATCTCCCTGGGATCGGTTCGGTTATGCAGATGCCTGTGCTGCTGCGCTTTCTTCCTCTGATCCTGCTTCCAATCTTCTCCATGGATTTCGCGATCGTATTCGGGACAAACGTCTTGCTTCCCTGCATAAAAAGATGGCCATGGGCTTTGTGGTCCTTCTTGCCGCACTATTGGTGGTTTTTGCATGGGCAAGCAAGGAACGTCGTCACAAGGTGGCCGAGTACCATTCCCTGGAACAGGAATTGGCCTCGTATCCGGAAAAAATCACGCCAACAGGGACCAGAAATCTGCTTGCCGCCGTCAAGGACCGCCATGACTATCTGCAGAAATACCGTCAGCGATTTGAACCTGTTGCAGCGTTTGCCGAGATTGCCACCCTTACGCCGCACACCATTGAGATTTCCAGTATTCTCACCAGCAACGGGGAGAATGGAGACAAGCCGGGATCTCTTATCATTGACGGTTATGTCACGGGCGAGTCCGGCATGCAGGACTCGTATCTTTCCAATTATATTGTCATGCTGGACAAGTCTCCTTTGTTTACCAGCCCCGAGATCCAGCGTCGGGAGATGGAGCAGGGGGGCAACGGGGACACGATTCATTTTGTCGTCAGTGTGACCATGTCATAAGGGGCGTCTGCCGTGTCGTTCATATGGTGTCATTCCGAACTTGAGGCGAATGACATTGAATCTTTTCTCTAACCTGTGGTCGGTGATGTATGCGTAATCAAAAGCTGATTTTGCCCAAAAAGACGATCCTGGCCCTTGTTGCCGGTGTGCTTGTCCTTGGTGTTGTCGGGTTTTTGCTTCTTTTTCCCGTGCTTCGGGACATGAACCGGTTGGATCGGCAGATTGCACGGGCCCAGACACGGCTGGCCGTCAAAAAGGAGCTGTATCCCGATTATAGTCGTCTTCTCAAGATGCAGCAGACCCAGGAAGCATTCAGGTTGATCCCCTACGAGGATACAATGACCCGCGAGAAGGATATCAGTACCTTTGGCAATACCATTGCGTCCCTGTGTACCCGGACGGGGATGGATTACGTGGCAGCAACGCCTTCTCCGGAATCCATTAGCGGGGCAAAGCATATGGTGCTGGTGGACGTGGTCATTCGGGGCGATTTCCTGCGGTTTCGGGAATTTCTTCTGCAGTTGTTGCAGGTGCCCTCGTTGGTGAGCGTGCAGCAGATCAAGGTCCGGTCGATCCCGGAAGATCGTGAGTACGGTTTGAAATTATGGGTCGGGTTACACTAATTCTTCAACCTGTTATCTGGATGAAGGCAAGCGATGTCAAAGCGTGAAAAAATAATACTTGTGGTCATGGCTGTTGTCGTGGTTGCGGGCATATACATGCTCGTCATGGATTCCGGTACCAGGAAATCCGTTTCGGACAACTCTCTGGCCGAGGCAAAGAGTGCCAAAACAGCCGTGAACAAGGAAATGGGTAATCTGGCTCTATCCGATGCCACGCAATACGCCATCCAATCGGTGAATGCTCCGTGGATCCGGGATCCTTTTCGCAAGGTGAGTCTTGAAAAGAATGAGCAATCCGTTGTCAAAGGTGACAAGCCGATCGTTACCTTTCGCTATACAGCGTATGTTTCCATAGGCAAAACCTGTGTCGGGGTCATTAACGGCAGGGAATACGAACCAGGTGAACTGCTCAAGGAGCCGGGATACCGACTTCTTGAAGTAGGGCCCAAAAAGGCGGTTATTGCCGGTCCCGGCCAGGACAATACCATCGTCGTTCCCTATCATGACAAGAACAACAAGTGAGTTGTGGGCCCATCAGCCCTCTTGAGTACTTATCGATTAAGCTGGAGATATCCATGGTGCGAACAGCAGACAGAAGACACAAGACTCTCTGTAGAATGTTGAGGTATGCGGGGACGTTGATCGCCGTAACCATGCTTTTGGTCGGGACGGGATGTCTTGACAAGAAACCGACCACAGATCCTTTTATGGAAAAGTGGAAGAAAATGGCTCAGGAGTCTCGCGGATATTCTCCCGAACTGACCCAGGAGAAGATTGATGTGGATCAGCCGGATCCCGTGCTGGAGGTTTTTTCCGGCGAGGAAAAACCGGTCTCCGTGCGGCCCCTGCCCACCATGCCAACAACCCTGGATGTGCATGACACGGAAATTCGCGCCGTGCTCCAGGCTCTTGCCAAGGCGGCGCGGCAGAACATCCTCATCAATACCAATATCAAGGGTACCGCCACGGTACGTTTTCACAAAACCCCCTGGGACGAGGCCTTTAATGCGCTGCTCAAGTCCCATGCCCTGACATACGAATGGGAAGGCGATATCATTCGGGTTATGAGCATCGAAGACATGAAAAAGCAGTTGGAAATCGAGGCGTTGCGTGCCAAAAGTACAAGCCAGGACATGGCCATCAAGAAGCTGGCTCCGCTCAAGACCCGGGTCATCAAGGTCAAGTACGCCAATATCTGGGATATTCAGGGCTCGCTTATCTCTGCTCTGGGCGGGGAGAGCAAGAAATCCGGTTCCATAACTGAAGATGCAAGCGGGGCAGCCGCCAGCAATGTCTCCGTCAGCACGGAGCAGAAAACCGATCGGGGCAATGTCTTTGTGGATGTGCACAGCAACTCCCTGATCCTCCAGGCTCGGTCCGAAGACATGGAAATGCTCACCAATCTTATAGCCATTCTGGATCGTCCGCCCAAGCAGATCCACCTCAAGGCATATATTGTTGAAGCCACCAAGACGACCGGCAGGGAGCTGGGTATGCAATGGGGCGGCAAGTGGAGCAACAACCTTTCAGGCAGTTCGGACAGTGCCACCATTGGCAGTGCCAAGGGGGGAGAAGACGGTGCGACGGCCCTTTTTGGGGATGGAAAGAGCGGGCAAGGCATGATTTCCAACTTCCCGTTTGGGTCCATTGCGGCACCTGGCATGGGGACCAACGGGCTGGGACTCAATTTCATGCTCGGCAATTCAGCCAGTGACATCCTGGAGGCCCAGCTCACGGCCCTGGAAACCAAGGGTGAAATCAATATTCTTTCCAGTCCCTCCATCACGACCATGGACAATCTCATGGCCTTTACCGAAAGTGGTGCCAAGGTGCCGTATGTCAGTTATGACGACGGGGATAAGACTGTCGAGTTCGAGGACGCGGTGCTCCGTCTGGAGATTACGCCCCATGTCATTGATTCTACCTATCTCAAAATGAAGATTCTGGTCAAAAAGGATGAAGTGGATTTCAGTGAGGCCACCAAAGTGGAAGGCAATCCCACCATCGTGAAAAAGCAGACCAGTACCAATCTTATTGTACGCAACAATGAAACCATTGTTATTTCCGGGTTGACCAAGCAGACGTTGTCCGATGCAACGTCACAGGTTCCCGGTCTGGGTGATGTTCCCGGTCTGGGATGGCTGTTTAAAGGGAATAGTAAAAGTGACGAAATGGAAGAAATTCTGATTTTTGTCACCCCCACCATTTTGGATACGCATACCGAGGCCTTCCGAAAACCACCTTTGGCCGTTCATGATGCAACCCTTGGCCAACAGGTCGCCCAGTAGGACCGGGAGAGAATGTCTGATGGATTATTTCGCACTTTTGGAGTTGGAAAGGGAGCCATTTTCCAATTCACCTGATCCGGCTTTTTTTTACGAATCAGCCCATCATGTGACCTGCCTGCAGCAGCTGGAACTGGCCATTCATCTCCGCCGTGGCCTCAATGTGGTCATGGGCCGGGTGGGTACGGGCAAGACCACTCTTTCCAGGGAGCTTGTACGCCGGCTGGACGGGCAGAGTGATGTGCGTGTTCATCTGGTTCTTGACCCGTCCTTTGCCTCGGCCGAGGAATTTCTTGTGGCCATCGAAAAGATGGTGCTCGGGGACAACCAGCCGGGGATTTCCAGATGGCAGCGCAAGGAACGTATCAAAAAGCAGCTGTTTGCGGCAGGGGTGGAGGAGTCGACTCTCTCGGTGCTACTCATTGACGAAGGGCAGAAACTTTCCCTGGATTGTCTGGAAATAGTGCGGGAGCTTCTCAATTACGAGACCAATACGGGCAAGCTTCTTCAGGTTGTTATTTTTGCCCAGGAGGAATTCGGTCAGACCCTGCAACAGATGGAGAATTTTCAGGACCGGATCAATTTTTTGTATCATCTCGGACCCATGTCCTTCAGGGAAATGCGGGCCATGATTCGTTTCCGCCTGCAGCAAAGTGCTCAACCCGGGGTTCGGCGATTGCCATCATTCACCTTTCCAGCTCTTTGGCTCACTTACCGCATGACCCGGGGGTATCCCCGCAAGGTGATCCACATCTGTCATCGTATTCTCCTTGCCCTGATCATTCAGGGCAAGACCCGCATCACGTGGGACATGGTCAGGGTTGCAGGCAGTTCGGTGCAGGGTGGGCGGTCGCGTGCTGGATCACGGCGGACGTCCTGGAAGAGTGCCCTGGCCATGAGTGTGCTGATCATGGCGGGAATATGGGTAGGGCATGCCCAGGGCCTTTTGCCGGTGGATATTTGGGCCCGATTCATGGCGTCTGATGTACCCGAGCAGGCGGATGGGATTGCCGGAACGGCATCTCATAACGGGAGCGCAGGAAACAGTACTGCTGCTGATGCCATGCTTACGGCAACTTCCAATTCGAAGTTTGGAGCGGTTCCTCCTCAGGATGAAGATGCTGTTTTCAGGAACAATGTTTTCCCGTCCCCGTTTTTGGGCGTGATCCGTGTCCGTTCCGGCGATGTGATGTACCGGTTTGTTCGGGGAATATATACCCCTTCTTCCCTGGCAGACCTTCAGGACAGGTTGCAGGTTGTGGTCGGGCACAACCCTGGTTTGAAAAATCGTCCTGGCCGGCTGCTGGTGGGCACCAAGGTGGTTTTTCCCACGCCCGATCCGGTGCCGGATCCCTTTGGTCGGGGACGCTACTGGGTGATGCTGGATAATGCGGGTGAGCTTGAATCCATGTATCGTCTTCATGAGCAGGACAGCGAATATACGTGCCTAGTGGTTCATTGGAATCGGGAGAACGGGTATTCATTTTCTCTGATGCATGCCCAGGGTTTTTTGAATGAAGAGAGTGCCAGTCGGGTTGTTAGGAGTTATCCGTCAGGGCGTTACAAAGAGCCCGTGGTGATTGATCGGAACACATGGGCCAATGATGTTTTTTTCACACCGCTGCCGGGTCCTAATGACAACCCCGTGCAAACGGTGAGATTTTCGACTGAGTCGAATACGACTCGGCATATTGAAACGGCGAGGATATCAGGTTGAGAAAACGAATGCGTCTTGGAGAAATGCTGGTTTCGGCAGGTCTGCTGACCGAGGAACAACTCACTCAGGCCCTGAACGAGCAAAAAAAGACCGGACTCAAATTGGGCGAGTACCTGATCCGAAACAGTATTATCAAGGAATCTCAGGCCATTGATTTGATCGGTCGGCAGATGCGGATAAAAAAATTCAAACATCAGGATTTTCCTCTGGATGTTGACCTGATTCAGTACATCCCCGCAGACATGGCCATCAAATTCAAGGCTGCCCCACTTCGTGCCCAGTCCAACCTTCTGCTGGTGGCCATGGTCGATCCCATGGACATCAACGCCCTAGATGCCATTGAGATCCAAAGCGACATGGAGGTGGAACCCGTCATCTGCACGGAGCAGGAACTCAATCAGCTCATTGCTGGTTTGTACGGTGTGCGTACGGGCATGGATGGGCTCATGGAAAACATCAGTCAGCTTGATGTGGAAGACAATGTTGATACCGCGGTCTCGGCTACTGCCGACGTGGCGGTCAGTTCCTTGGAGGACATGGCTTCAGAGGTCCCGATCATCCGTCTGGTCAATTCCATTTTGTCCCAGGCCGTGCGGGAAAAGGCATCGGACATCCACGTCAGTCCTGAGAAAAATAGTGTACAGATTCGGTTCCGCATTGACGGTGCACTGCAGGAGATTCCTTCCCCTCCCAAATCCCTTCACTTGGCGGTTGTTTCCCGTCTCAAGATTCTGGCTAACATGGATATTGCCAACACGCGCATTCCCCAGGACGGTCGGTTTACCGTGACCATGGAGACCAAGGAAATCAATGTCCGCGTTTCCACTCTGCCGACCATTTATGGCGAGAATGTGGTCATGCGTCTTTTGGACATGAGTGCGGGAGGGTATACCCTTGATGAATTGGGCATGGTTGATTCGGATCGGGACAAAATCACCCGGGTGCTGCAAAAGCCCTACGGCATGCTGCTGTGCACAGGTCCCACAGGAAGTGGTAAAAGCACGTCCCTGTATGCCATGCTTCGCATGATCAATACTCCTGATATCAATATCATTACTCTGGAAGACCCGGTGGAGTATCGGGTCAGCAATATCCGTCAGGTCCAATTGAACTCCAAGGCAGGCATGACCTTTGCCAGTGGCCTTCGTTCCATTCTCCGGCAGGATCCGGACGTGGTCATGGTAGGCGAAATAAGGGACCACGAGACCGCCAATATCGCAGTACAGGCAGCTTTGACCGGTCACCGCCTTCTTTCTACTGTGCATACCAACGATGCCGCCGGGGCCATCACCCGGTTCGTGGACATGGGCATCGAGCCCTTTCTGATTTCTTCGGTGCTCCTTGCCACCATTGCCCAGCGGTTGGTGCGCAAGGTCTGTCCTTATTGCAGGGAAGAGTATCGTCCTGATGCGGCGCTTTTGAAATTCTGGGGGCTGCACAATGTCAAGGATGCTGTTTTTGTGCGGGGCAAAGGGTGCTACCAATGCAACAATACCGGTTTCAAGGGGCGTAGTGGGGTTTACGAGATTCTGGTCAATGACGATCAGGTCCAGGATATGATCCTGCACCGGGCGTCTTCCCAGGAAATCACCAGAACCCTGCAAAAGAATGGTAACCTTCGTACCCTCAAGGAAGACGCCGCGTTTAAGGTTTTGCAAGGCGTAACAACCCTGGAAGAGGCCACTCGGGCCGTTATGGTATAGCCAATGAAATATACGTACAAGGCCATTACGGATGTTGGGTCCACCATAACCGGAACCCTGGAAGCCGAAAGCGTCGATGCCGCTAACGCCCTTCTGAGCGAGAAGGGGTATATCCCCACACGGGTGGTTACGGACAGCGGGTCTTCGGAATTGTGGGAGCGATTGCAAACCCGTTTGACCAAAATCAAACCCCAGGAACTCATCCTGTTCACCAAACAGTTCAGGACCATGTTCAAGGCCGGGGTATCAATCATGGAAATTTTCAGGACCATGGAGGCTCAGACCGAAAATCGACGGCTCAAGCAGATTATCGCTGACATCGGTGAAAACGTGAAAAGCGGCACCTCCCTGGCCGATGCCTTTGCCAGGCATCCTCGTGTTTTTTCGCCCCTGTACTGCAACATGCTCAAGGCCGGTGAGGCCAGCGGCGCCCTGCCCGAGGTCCTCAACCGGCTCATCTATCTTCTGGAGCATGAGCACAAGGTCAAAAGCGATATCAAGTCGGCCCTGCAATACCCGACCATTGTCCTTATTGCCCTTGGTGTGGCCTTTTTTGTCCTGCTCACCTTTGTTATTCCCAAATTCGTGGGCATCTTCAAGGCCTCCCACATCGACTTGCCGGTTCCCACCCTCATCTGCATGTATCTGTACCAATTCATCTCCACCTATTGGTATATCTGTCTTGGTGGAGTCGTGGCATTGATACTGGGACTTCGGTACTATTTCAGGACCCCGCAGGGCCGACTGGTGCGGGATAGGGTCCTGCTCAAGATCCCCATTGTCGGTCCGGTGTTCACCAAGTCGGCCATGTCCCGGTTTGCCTCCATCTTTGCCATTCTTCAGGCCAGCGGGGTCACGGCCCTGGACTCTTTGGACATCCTTTCCCTGACCATCGGCAATGCAGCCATTTCCAAGGAGTTTGACAAGATCAAGGAACTCCTCAAGGAGGGCAAGGGAATTTCCGGCCCCCTGAGCCAGGCCCGGTTTTTCACACCCATGGTGGTCAACATGGTGGCCATTGGTGAGGAGTCGGGGAATCTGGATGAGATGCTCCAGGAAGTATCCAATCATTATGACGATGAAGTGACCTATGCCGTGTCCCAGATGTCCACCAACTTGGGACCCATCCTCATTGTGGGCCTTGCCGCTGTTGTGGGCTTTTTTGCCCTGGCCATCTTTTTGCCCATGTGGGATTTGACAAAGATGGTGCATTAAAAAAGTACGCAGGGCACAGGGCGCAGGGAACAGAAAGTGCGCAGTACACAGTGCACAGTACGCAGTGACTATACGTGGGATTTGGATGTTTGTTGCTGCAAAGAGGTTCTTTCTTCTGGACTGCTTTATGTATGGTTGGAAGAGGCGACAGGTTCCCTGACGGTGGGCGCAGGGCACAGGAAGTGCGCAGTACGCAGGACGCAGGGCGCAGTGGCGATAGGTGGATTTTGGGTGTTTATTGCTGAAAGAGTCTCTTTCTTCTGGGCCGCTTTATGTGAGGGTAGAAGAGGGGACAGTTGTCTTGACCCTGTATTGGTTGGGGACGTCTAGCAATCGTTTTATGTAACGGGCTGTTTTTGATTGTCACGGAAAAATTGTTTTCATGTCTGAACACCATATGCCGAGCTTTGGTTTGCCCTTCAGAAATGCTCGTGTGGTTTTGAGCCTCAGGTTTCTGGTTCCTGTGATTTTTAGCGGGTTTTCCCTGCTTTCCTTTTTGCTGGCCTTGCTTCTTGCCGGATATTATGACCCGTCCTCATGGGCCATGCGGTTTTGGGGGTTGGCCGTGTGGACCATCTCCTTTGGCCTTGCCTATGCCATCATGCACATGATGGTACGCCCCATTGAGGACTTTGCCTCCAGGATCGAAGAGATCAAGGAAAAGGAGTCTCCAGGGGAACGCGTGCCGACAGCACAGCAGAACGCACCGCCCCGCAATGAGCTGGAGCGTTTTACCCAGGCCCTTGACGGGGTGACAGACATGCTCACCCGGGTGGAAAGCAAGACTCATTTCCCGGACATGGTGGGAGAGAGCAGGGCCATGCGCGCGGTGTTTTCCCAACTCCTTGTTGTGGCAGGCAGTGATACCACCGCCCTCATTCTGGGAGAATCAGGCACGGGCAAGGAGTTGGCTGCCCAGGGCATTCACGCCAACAGCCCGCGCAAACATGGTCCCCTGGTCAAGGTCAATTGCGCGGCCATTCCCGATACTCTGGTGGAAAGCGAACTATTTGGCCATGAAAAAGGGGCGTTTACAGGAGCCACCACAGCCAAGCAGGGCAAATTCCAACAGGCATCAGGCGGAACCATCTTTCTTGACGAAATCGGGGATATGCCCCTGGAAACCCAGGCCAAACTGCTGCGGGTGCTGCAGGACAGGGAAGTCATTCCGGTGGGCGGAAGCAAACCCATCAGGGTTGATGTGCGGGTCATTGCCGCCACCAACAAGGATTTGCCCCAAGAGGTCAGGGACAAGCGGTTCCGGGAGGATCTTTACTTCAGGATCAATGTTTTTCCCGTTGAACTGCCACCGTTGCGGGACCGGTTGGAAGACATTCCCCTGTTTATTGACTGGTTTGCACAGCGTGCAGACAGAGAGATCAAGATTACGAACCAGGCCCGGCAGATGCTTCTGGCTCATTCCTGGCCCGGCAATGTGCGCGAGCTTATACATTGTCTTGAACGGGCCACCCTTCTGGCCGGAAAAGGAGAGATCCTGCCAGCCCATTTGCCCCCCCCGTTGAAGAGGGCTCTTCCTGTCATGGAGCATCAGCAGAGCTTGAATCTCAATGATCGCCTCAAGGAAATTGAAAAGACCCTGGTGGAAGATGCCTTGCAACGTTCCCACGGAGTCCAGGTGCGCGCGGCTGAACTTTTGGGCATCCAGGTGCGCAGTTTGTGGCATCGGGTCAAAAAGCTGGAAATTGATGTGAGCAGATTCAAGCAATAATTTTTTGTGCACCTTGTTTGGGATTCAGGTGAATATGGTTGGCGGAGGATTAAGACGTTATGGGCCTCTGAAATCAGCCACAGAGCCATGAACAACAAATTATGGTGGGAACACTCCAAAGTTTGGAGCCAGGGTAGGTGCCTTGCTGGAGGAGTATGCAGCCCGGATGAGGATACACCACTCTTTTGTGATTTGGCCCTAAGTTTGCTTGTATTTGTGTCATGTGATCCGTGAGGATGGTCCTTGGGGATCACATGTGTCCGAATAATCTATTATGGAGGTTGAACCGGATGAAGAGAGAAACGAGAAAAAGGGAACAGGGTTTTACGCTTATTGAAATCATTGCCGTTTTGATCATTCTGGGTATTTTGGCGGCAGTGGCTGTGCCGAAATTTATGAATATGCAGGATGAAGCTCGTGAAAAAGCTAAACTTGGAGCCTGTGCTGCGGCTTCTTCTCAAATTCTGATGCACTTTTCTGATTCTTTGCTCAATAATGGTGGAGATGTAGATGCTGCTATAGGTAATGCTACTAGCACATCTATTCTTGATACAGACTTGGGAGATTTTGATATTAAAACAGTTACTCTTGGAGCTGATACTATAACAATAGAGCTGGACATGCCTGATGGTTATACTGATTCTGTAAACAATTCAACGTGTACCATGCCAAATCCTGCTTCTAATTCTTAAAATAGAAAAAATAACAGACACTAAAATTCAGGCTTATGACTGTCTTTTGGTGTCTGTTATTTGCTACTATTGGAATTGATGGATATGAATAAAGGGTCGACTTTCGAAGTTAACTTTTATCCACTAACAGTATTTTTTTGCTAACAATAAACGATCTTTCACTGGCTAAATATCTATGTTCTCTTAAATCATTTCCAAAATTTTGTTGATGATATTTACGGGTACTGATCTGATTGTATGAAGATTTTTTAGCATGGCACCGAGAGTTCTGCCTAGTTCCTCAATCAGGGTGTAGTTCACAGCTTCCTCGCAGAAGTGATGGAATAGGATGTCCAGATCTCTTAGAATTTCTGCCCGGAGTTTTTCTATGCAGAGAAAGATGTATCATGTCATTACAATATTTGTATAAGCAATATTGGATAAAAATATCTTTTTTGACATTTTTTTCTATTCAAGGTGATGTTTTGCTGTGTAAAAAAACTTCAATTTCCCAACGCTAACAAGATATACAAAACTATTTACTTATCAGGAATATTTTTATTGGTATACAGCAATGCAGGACAATATTTCTTTCCATTTTTTTTGATAAAAACAATTTTGCCGAACGCCTATCTTTCATGTTAACTTGCGCTTTGGATAAAACGTTCTTTATTCTCTGGCGTTTTCTGAATTAATGGTGAATTTGCCTAGTGTATTATGTTTGTCACATGAAGAACAATATTTTTGAATCAGCCCGAATTGTTATGTACTCTCTTTATGTCGTACCCTTTGAACTTTATGAACTCAAACTCCTCTTCTTATCTTACTCTTTCGCGTTATCAGATCAATCAGTCTGTAAAAAGTGCCCTGGTCCGACATTTTGCAGATCTTTCCCAACTGGATTTCACCACCACCAAGAACACGGTGTATCTGAACGGCATTCTTAAAAAAGACCCCAGCGGGGATTTTTCCGCATCAGGCCTGGAGGCCATGTTGCGGGAGATTGTGCGCATCCCTGGGGTACGGGGTTTGCAGGCTGATTTGGACAACTGGCTGGTGAGTTATAGCGGGGCCGGATTTGATTTGCACAAAAAAGCTCGTCCCCGGGCTTCTTCAGGCATGGGGCAGACGGTCAGGATTGCCCGGCAGGAAGATGTCGGGGATGTTCTTCAGGACATGCCTGAATCTTCGGAAGAGGAGCGTACTTAATGCGAGTTCTTGATGGCATGTTGTTTACCGAGAAAAGAAGGCAGTTTTTCTGTCTTTTTTTGTTTTTGGGCAGGTAACCATTGTAATACATTGGGTCTGTTTTTTTGTTCATGATGTTGACGTGATGGGTTAGAAAAGCTATGTTTGCCCCAGACCGTAATGCACTCTGCTGGGGCAAGGTCGTTCCCCATATTGTCTTTAAAAAAATCGTTTTGAAACATATAGTTTTGTTGGGCGGGTAGGTATGAGCCTGATAACGGAATGAGGTTTTCATGTTGCTGCAAAGATCGTCATCCAGGTCCGATGGATTTACTTTGATTGAGGTCGTGACCGTGTTGATCATTTTGGGTATTTTGGCGGTTGTTGCTGTTGCACGATCATTGGATACCAATGCTGACCTTGTGAGTCAGACAGATGTCATCAAATCGCACCTCCGTTATGCCCAAAGCCGGGCCATGGCCATGGAAGAAGTCTGGGGAGTCAACAGCACCGGGACCAGCTATTACTTATACAGTGCACGTTCCGGCAAGGTTCGGTTTCCGGGTGAGGATTCGGATGATATCATTTTGGCCGACAAGGGGATGGCGTCTATGACTCCCGGTAGCTTCGCTTTTGATAAAACGGGGTGTCCCTTGGATGAGACAGGTCAACCTCGGGATGATAATGCCATCATTACCATTATTGCGTCTAATGGGAAAAATGCCACCATATCTATTGTTTCTTTTACGGGGTATGTTCCCTGATACATACCATACCGATGCAACCTTTCAATCAGTCAATGATGTTAATGGTGTAGGTGTACTATGAATAATCACTCAGCACACGGTTTTACCCTTTTGGAGGTCATCCTTGTCTGCATTGTGGGGTCTATTCTTGGTGTCATGATGGTCCAGTTTGTGCGTACGAGTTCCTTGAATGCAGTTCGTCCGGCGATCCGTTTCAATACCCAGACAGATCTGCATGCAGCCATGGAACGTATTACCACGGAATACAGGACGTTGCTCGAAAATACCAAGGCGGATGAGTTTAATTTGGGACTTCTCAAAAGTTTTATTGATACGGATACTGAAATCAGCCCCTATGTTTCTTCCTCCAAGACGGGTTTCATTTCGTTTACATCATCCGGGGGGAAAAATTATGTGGCCTCGAATATAAGTCAAAGCCAGGGTTCCAATTCCATTCTGCTGGTTACCCTGGAAAAAAACGGTCAATCCCTGAGTTCTGTTTTTGTTGAATAGCATGGAATAAAGAGCCTACAGCGTGGAGTTTTCATGAACCACAAGCAACACGGATTCACCCTGATCGAGATCATTGTCTCTCTGCTGTTGGTGGCGATTATCACCGCCTTTGCAGGTATGGGATTGGTTCAGACCGTGGAGTCGTATATGTTCAGCCGGGATACGGTGACTTTGACGGAAAAGGCCCAGCTTGCCTCAACACGCATAGCCCTGGAATTGGGATTTTTGGAATCGATTTCCAGAGCCGCGAAAAACCGCCTCCACTATATATCCACCCGAGGTGATGGGGATCAGGAATACCGATTGATTAGGACGGAGAGCACCATTGTTCTCAAAGAAAAAGGCACGCCTGATCGTTTGCTTATTGATGGATTGGGAGATTATTCAGGTAAAAAGTTTTTGTCGTATAAGAAAGAAGACGAGTCCAATTGGGTGGTTAGTGATAGTATCAATGACCTTGCGTTCATCGAGATGACCTTGATTCTAGCCCGGCCAGACGGATCTGATGTGGAGTACGTATCCTTGATCGACGTGCGTAATAACCATCGCGCTAACGCGGTATTGCCCAATCTCTAGAATGCCAGACAGGGCTGTTGAGGAGAATATATGCATACCGAACACGAAATTCATCAAATATTTTTTCCCTTGGATGCTTGTGTCCGCCCTGCCAGAAATCGCGGTTCGATCCTTGTGGTCCTTATTGTCGCCATGGTGCTCATTGGGGCTTTGGGAGCCGCAGTGGTTTCCCTGAATTCCACGGGCATGTTCAACATCGTGTCTCACAACAGCAACCAGAATGCCTATTATTTGGCAGAAGCAGGATTGCGGTATGCTGCAACATTGTACAAGAATACGGATAATGCCCCTGGTGGATCAGTTGACGATAAAAACGCTGATGATGAAAAACGCGATGTTCTGGAAAACCAGCTGGATGGATGCACCTATCAGATGCCTGATGGCACAGGGCAATTTTCTTTGGACGTGAAAACCTTCTGGTTATATGCCAAAAGCGATTTTTCTTCCGGGTCCAGGGCAACTTTGTATTTTCCTGCCGAGATTCCGGATAATTTTGATTTCCCTGCCAGCGGGACACTTGTACGATTTGATAGAAACAATGACGAGTGCACGCCCTTTGATTTTTCCGGTGCTGTGCTCGACCGTTCCGGTTTACGTGTTACCTGTAGGGTAAGAAGCAGAGTCTATTCAGATGATATGCTTTATCTGGCCTTTCCTGTTCAAACAAGTCAAACGGTTGAACCAGGCGGCGATATCACTCTTGCTTTGAATAACCAACTACAATCAGGAACATATTGTATCCCTCCAAAAAACGGATATTTCAGAATTTTGCAAGGAACGACCATTGGTGATTTTGATGATCGTTTGTTGTTTTACGAAAGGGCAGTTATTGATGGAACAACCCTGACCCTGAAGGATGTTTTTGATCGGGACAACACACAGTTTGAAGGAATCACCATTGGTCCGGGGTCCGAATCAAAAATAGTTTTCAAAAAGAATCTTGTTTTGGAATCAACGGGCAGCATTGGTTCTGATTCCTTTGGTGCATCCAGAACAGTGAAATATGCTGTTCCCGTGACCGACAGTTTCAAGGGGGAGGTTCCGGAATCAATTACTTTTAAAACAAAAAAGGATCTGAGTGACAATTTCAGTGCTGTGAACGGGGAAGGCATGGAGGTTGCGTCGTATATCACTGCAGGTGGGAATTCCCTGTTTGCCACCATGACCAGCATTCCCACAAGTACCGATGATACCAAAATGGGCACGTTTGCTCTGAGAAAAGAAGATACCATAGAAAACGCGTGGAGACAGAACGGGTATCAGCTGGATTATGATGTTCAGGTCAAGCTGTCCAATGGTAAGGACCTGAAATATGGAGGAGAAGGACTGAGCGTGCGCATGCGTCCCTCCAATGGAGATTATGACTGCCTGGGTGTTTCCATGATGAAGTTTGGGGGATATGGGACTTCATCGTATATTATTCTCAACGATGACCTGCCGAATAGGTTGAAGGCTGGAAATGAGGTGGGGTGGATAAGAGAATGGAGTTGGGTAAGTGCGACCGTTGTCGATGTCCTCCCTGATGAGAGAAAAATTTTGGTCCTTTATGATGATTCTGCTGATAATTTCGTCACGTCTGGAAACACTTTGTATTGGGGTAGGAACTGGAATAAATCTGCCACTGTCCAGGAAGCGTATCTTCACGATATGATCCCCGATGGCATCAAGCCCCATATTCCGGGCAAGGATCTTACCGATACCCTGCTTTTGGTTCTCTGGCACCAGGAAGTGCAGGACGATGGTTCCTTGCAGCGCCGATGGCTGGCCTATAAGGAACTTCCTGAATCGTACGATCCGTATATTCAGGGGAATCAGTATGGTCACGGAACTCCGTATGACGGTCAAATTGTACACGATAACACTTCCTTGGTTGTACGGATGCGCGAGGGATATGAAAAAACAACCAAGGTAAACAAAATTAATGTCTTTTATGGGGACATGTACGATACTTCAGATCCTTCAATCCCCGATCATGAAGATCCCAACAGCATTGCCTACGATATTGTTCCCCGAAAGCGGTATGTCTATGGCGAACCGGTAATCAGTGGTACATGGAATCCTCAATGGCCTCCGCGAAAAATCAGCCAGTGGAGTTCTTACACGGATTATTTTACCCATGTTCAAAATGGAACTTCGGAAGATTCCCCTGATAAGTTCCAGTGGGACGGTCTGAACAACAGCACGGATATCGATTTTGATGTATTTGAACTGGCTGACGACGGAACCATAACCATTTCCGAGCTGGTCACCCCGAATTCTGGAACCTACAAAGTGCCGGAAATCGGTTTGCATGCCTTTGGCAATGTGTATAAAGGCGGTTCCGGGAATTTCCGTGTAGCATCATTCAATGATTTTGCCCTGTTGCTTTTTACGCCCGGATATGACCGCGGTGGTTTTCTTTCGGCTGTTGCGTATTGACCAAGACAAGTATGGAAAATTTTCGGGGGCAGAGAAATTGAATGACAAACGGATATGGAGTTGTGTCCATGCGCATCTTCGGTTGGTGTTGGTTGGTTCTGGCAGCTATGGTTTTGCAATCAACCTTTACATGGGCGTTGCTTCCTCCGGGTTCTGACGATTTTCAGGCGGTGTACGCCAAACCCCGCCATTCCGTGGTCACTGTTCTGACCTATGAGACTGGCGGGGGATCGCCCACGGGAGTGGGGTCGGGTTTTTATGTTGCCCCTGACGTGGTGGTGACCAACGCCCATGTGGTGGATGGGGCCGGGTATGTGGAGCTGAAGAAGGATCTCAAGGATGAGCCCATCCGGGTTTTGGAAATCCTGGCCGTGGACCGGGAAGCCGACGTTGCCCTGCTTCGCACGGCCCAAACCGGGGTTCCTCTGGTGTTGAGCCCCTCCTCTTCTGGAACGGGTGAGCCTGTTGTTGTGATTTCCTCTCCCCTTGGGTTGGAAAAAACCATGTCACAGGGGATTGTAAGCGGTTTCAGAAAGGTACGGGGAAAGCACTATGTACAGCTTACTGCCTCCATTTCTCCGGGAAGCAGTGGGGGGCCGGTTTTGAACCGCAGGGGGGAAGTTCTGGGTCTGACAGCTTTCATGCTGGACGGGAAACATACTCAAAACCTCAATTTTGCCATTCCTGCTTCGGTGATCCGGGATGTGATCAACAAACAATCTCGGCCTTCATCCAGTGAATTGCATATTGAGGAGCGCAACGGGGAGATCGTGATAACCGATTGATGGCGAGGTCGTTTCCTTGGAAAATACCATAACGGGCCGGGATCTGGTATGATCCCGGCCCGTTATTTTTTCGTGTGGTGGCGGTTTATGCCCCCATGCCGCGTGATTCAATGCGGGTGATGATCTCGTCAACCTGGCATGTGTTGCCATCCAGGCTCACGCACCGCGTGGAGGATGCGTCTATATCCTCTTGTGGAGCTACCTGGGCAGAAGTCAGCACGGATGAGGTGTGCCGTGGTGTTGCTTTGGCTGTGATCCTGGGAGTCAGCGTGTTCCATGGCGGAGTGAAGCGGTTTTTGGTGTTCAAAAATTCTTTGCGGTAGCGGGAAAAGGTGTACACGTCCTTGTCCTTACTCAATTCCATGATGTTATGAATCTGTTCGATTTTGTTTTCCCGGACCGTATTGCCAATGGCCGGGGAGGGAAAGAGCATGGAAAGATGCGGGATTCTGAAGCCCAGCCGTTTTTCATAGATGAGTTTTTGGACAACAATGCCGCCCAAACAGGAGGCAAGCTGGTGCCTGACAAATTCCTGGGCTTCCAGGGGGAAGGAATTGCATATGCGGTAGATGGCCTCTTGCATGTTGCTGGCATGCAGGGAGGCAAAAACCAGGTGGCCCGACTCGGCAGCGCTGAGGGTCAAACGGATGGTTTCGGGATCGCGCAATTCGCCAACCATGATAATGTCCGGATCTTCCCGGAGAATATCCACCAGCCCCTGTTCAAAAGAGAGAAAATGTTCCCCCAGTTCCCGCTGCTGAAAAAAGGCCTTGCCTGAACGGAAGGAGTATTCAATGGGATCTTCTAGGGTGATGGCGTGGGCTGCCCGGGTGGCGTTGATCTTGTCCAGGAGGGAGGCAATGGTGGTTGATTTGCCCGAACCCGTGGGACCACAGAAAAGGACCAGTCCGGAATCCAGGGAACAAAAACGGGTAAGGGCCGGGTGCAGATTCAGGTCGGTCAGGGTGGGCACATGGGCCGGGAGGAAACGGGTAGCAATGGCCAGGCCGCGGACCGTATTGAAGATATTGACCCGAAGCCGGATGCCCGCAAGGTTCATGCCCAGATCAACGGACAAGCGTTCCCGCAGGATGCGCAAATGGCGCGGACCAAGCATCTTGAGTACCAGGGCGTCGACCTGACTGGGGGTCAGGACCACTGTGTCCACAAAAACTATGCTGCCGTTTTTCCGGTAGACAATGGGATGCCCGCCACTGATGTGCATGTCGGAGACACCTTCCCGGGCGCCGCGTTCAACAAGGGATGTGAATGTATGCATTGCTACCTCGAGACTGTTCCAGTAATATGAGAAAGTGAGGCGTGCCAATTGAATTCCTTGTTGACTTAAGCAAGATGCGTTCCGTTATGTATGTATCTTGATTACCTCCCCTGGCTCAGTCGTTCCTGCACCCAGGCCGGGTCAATGCGGAGTATGTTCTGGTCATTCTCGGTTGTGAGGCAGGGTGAAGCTGCCGGATCAAATTCCAGGGGGGCAATGACCCGTCCCAGGGTCTCACGCAGGGCCCGGGCTCCGATGCGTGAGTTCTGCAAGGCCTGTTTGACAATGGTTTCCCTGGCCTCGGGAGTGATTTCCAGGTCAAAGCCCATGGCCTTGAAATAGCTGGTGGCGGCCTTGAGAGGAGAGTCGGGAGCTGACACCAGAATATTGTTCAACTCGGATTCCCCCAGATCTTCCAGCACGGCAATATCGCTGAAACGGGAAATGAATTGGGGAGCCATGCCGTAGACAAAAAGATCCGACAGTTTGAGATATTCCTTGAGCGAAAAATCAACCACATAGCTGATGCGTCCTTCGGCATCCGTTCCCAGGCTTTCCCGAAAACGGCGTTCGTCGCCATGTTCGGAAATGAGTTTGAACACGGTGTCGTACATGTCCTCAAAGGCCCCGCCACAGAGAAAGAACATCCTGGACGTGTCCAGAAGGATGGGATCGGGACTTCCGGCCGGTTCAAAGGAGATTTTTTCCCCTTCGAGAATGGTCAGCAGGGCCTGCTGGATGCCAATGCCCGAGGCATTGACCTTTCCAAGAATGCGCGAGGCGATCTTGTCCAGTTCATCTATGCACACGGTGCCGTGTTCCAGATAGGTCTGAATGGTTTCGGTCGGAAGATCCGCACCAAAGCGGGTGCGCACGTCGGTTTCCAGGTTGCGGAAAATGCGTCCGGTATCCACGTCACCGGCCTGTTCGCCCTGAAGAATATTGGCGTTGAGGATGGTGGTGGCCCGAAAGGGGGCCAGTTCTTCGTAGGAAGCGTAAAAGCTTCTTACGGCCTTCATGATGGTTGTCTTGCCGGTGCCGCTGTTACCGATGAGCAGGATATTGCCTGTGCCAAGGCCGTTTATGTGTTTGTACAGGGCCACGGACACCTTGCGCAGGACGTCGTCCTGTCCAAGGACCTGGGTGGCCAGAAATGCATGAATATCACGGGGAAGAAGGGTGTTTGCCATGAGGTATGGAGTGTTGTGGGTTGAAAAGGTGTTCAATGGTGAATGAATGCCAGTCGTGTTAACCGTTGGAAGCAGCCAGCCAAGAGGGCTGTCTGACATTTCCAGACCGAGTCGGCCACACAGAGGGTTCAGGAGTCCTGTTTTCTCGGAATTTTTCCGGGGCCTGGTTGGGGCGCTTTTGCGGATCGTTTTTTGGCCTGCAGCCAGGTCTGCAGTCTGGGTTCCTCTCCCTGCTGCTTGGGATGATAGAACTGTCGGACACGCACCTCGGGAGGCAGATATTCCTGCTCGATCCAGGATTCGGGAAATGCATGGGGGTATTTATATCCCTTGCCGTATCCCCATTCCTTTTGCAACCTGGTGGATGCATTCCTCAGATGCAGGGGAACGGGTTTGGGGCCGTTGCGGCGGATCTCCTGCATGGCGGCCAGATACCCGGCATAGGCTGAATTGCTCTTGGGAGCCAGGGCCAGATAGACAGTGGTTTCTGCCAGGGGGATGAACCCTTCGGGCATACCCAGAAATTCAATGGCTTGCTGGCAGGCAACCGCCATGGGCATGGCACGGGGATCAGCCAGGCCCACGTCTTCCGAGGCCGAGAGGATGAGCCTTCGAGCAACGAACTTGGGGTCTTCCCCGGATTCCAGCAAGCAGGCCAGGTAGTACAGGGAGGCGTCGGGGTCGCTGCCCCGGATGGACTTGATAAGCCCTGAAATGAGTTCGTAATGGGAATCGCCGTCGCGGTCTCCCCGGGCCACGATTTCGGGCAGGGCCGCGCTCAGATTGTTGGGATCCCGTTCCTTGGGGTCGAGCTTGCTGGTGTATTCCACCAGATTGAGCAGGGTTCTGGCGTCCCCTCCGGCCTGGCGGCCCAGCAGATCAAGGCTTTCTTCGGGAATGTATTCGTGCAGGTGAGCAGCCCCTTTTTGGGCGATCTGCACCATTTCGGCCAGGTTGAGGCCCCTGAGGCGCAGGACATGAAGCCGCGACAAAAGCTGGTTGGTGACGCTGAAAGAAGGATTTTCCGTGGTGGTGGCCAAAAGGATGATATCCCCGTTTTCCAGCAGGGGGAGAAAAAAGTCCTGCTGGGCCTTGGAGTAGCGGTGGAGTTCGTCCAGAACAATGATTTCCAGGTTGGCAATCTGTTTGCGCAAAGCGGCAATGCCTGTTTCCGGAGCGCTGAAACGGGCAAAGGGACGACCGGTATGCCGGGCCAGGAGCAGAGCCAGGGTTGATTTGCCGCAGCCCGGAGGGCCGAAAAAGAGCAGGCTCGGGAGACGGGTTGCGGCCATCATGGCCCGGATGCGCTGCTTGATATGGCTTTGACCGACAAAATCGTCCAGGCTTTGGGGACGCATGGATTCAGCAAGGGGTTTGTTGGGCATAACCTCTTTCTTAAAGCCCCTTGGCCTGCGGATCAAGGGAAAACAGGGGCCCGACGTCATATGGCAGCTGGTTTACGGCCAGGGAGACGCAACGCGTTCACCATGCCGGGGTCATGGCAAATACGCTGTTTTTTTTCTTGTTTTATCGCATGTATTGTGCAAAAGGAGCGTGTTTTTTGCCAAACAATGCGGCCTGGGATTGTGTTGGCATGCAACCCCAAGGGCTATGGGGAATCCGGTTGTGAATCCCGTTCCATTTCTCTATTTGGTCTTGTGTATCACGCCTTGATGGTGGGAGTTTGCCATGGCCTCCAGATCCAGTCTTTTTTCCTACGGGTTTGTCACATTAAGTCTGACAGCCTTGTTCGGCTTTTGTAATATCGCCATTTTTTATACCTTTTATCATTACCTCGTAACCCTTGGTATCCCCCATCAATGGATAGGGGTTCTTCTGATTCTGCAGCCCCTGACGGCCTGTGTGGTTCGCCCCTTCATCAGTCCGTTTCTGCATGCCGGCAATGGTCTGCGCTATGTGTACATTTCCTTATTGGTCAATGGTCTGGCTCTTCTTTGGTATCCCTTTGCCTTGACGATTCCCGCATTGGTGGCCGTGCGTATTCTTCACGGTGTGGCCTTTGTGGTGCTGCTTTCTTCGGTGGCAACCCTTCTTGTCCTGTTCATCCCTCCGGAAAAGAGCGGGCAGGGATTTGGCATCTTTTCCCTTTCCAGCCTGATTCCTTATGCGATTTTGCCGCCACTCAACGAGTGGGCCCTTGCGCGGTTTGGCCTGGATGAGTCCACAACCTATGCCATGGCCGTGGTCTTTGTTATCCCTGCATTGTTGTTTTTGGCGCCCATGCGCGGCATTCTTGCCGGAAAAAAACGGGATCAAAAGCGGCCCCCAAGACAGTCCATTTCCTTGGCCCTGTTGCTTGCCAATCTGGCAACACCGGGCATTGGGTATATCCTGGGGGCCAACTTCTGTTTTTTTACGGCTTCCACCACCATCCTCTACATGATCAAGGATTTTGCCCCGACTATCGGCGTGGCCAATGCAGGCGTGTTTTTTACCGTCTCCACCGCGGCCATCATTGCCATGCGCCTTGGGGGGAACATGTTTTTCGACAGGTGGGACAAAAAAAGGGTTTTGCTGGGTACGGGCATACTTTTCTGCCTGGTCCTGGTTTTTTTCGGTCACCTTTCCGGCCGACCCCAGTTCCTTCTGGCTACAGTCATATATGGCATATGTCTGGGCATTATTTTGCCTTTGCTCAACGCTGTCATGTTCCTGATCTCTCCCGATGACCTGCGCGGTCTCAACACCAACCTCATGCTGTTCATGATGGATGTGGCTTTTGTTGTCGGTCCCCTGTGCGGGGCCTTTATCATGGGCAGGACCTCTTCCTTTGCCATACTTTTCGGCGTGGCAGCCTGTTGCGCTTTGGGTGGGGTAGTGTGCGTGTCCCGGCTGCCTCAAAGGGTGTCAGATGAACAGCCGTCTGTCTGCAAGCAACCGTAGGCATCTTTCATTTGGTAACCACCAATCGCCATTGATCCCACACCATCAATCCGATGACCCGGGGCCATGATCCAGGAGTCGGAACAGGAGGTTGCCTGCAACCTGCTGTCCATATGCTGCCCAAGACACGGACGTCAGTAATGGGACGAATCCTGTTGCGTGCCATTACCGAGGCCCTGCCCGTGTGAATGGCCCTGTTGATGGCGTGGGGAACCCCTGACCGTTTGGCACCAGGCCAGAGCACGTCGGGAGGATGGACGTCCGTGGCAAAGGGCAGGGCACCTGATGCATTGTCCATGGCGTCAAATCAGGTGGAACTGCAGCCGATTTCCTGGATATTGGCCACCATGGTGGATTTCTGGTTTGTTGTCGGGGAGAATTCAGACCGGATTTCTGGTGGAGGCAGACCACTGGTCCAGAACGTGCTCAAGGGCGTTGATAAAGCGTTGCATGACGGGTTTGCTGTGCAAAGTGATCCTGATGTGATTGGGGAATCTGAATCCGGTCATTGTCCTGACCATCATGCCCTGTTTCATGAGCATCCTGTAGGCCAGCTGGTCGTTAAAGGGCATGCGGGCGACAATATAATTTCCCTGTCCACTGATGCATGGCAGGCCAAGGCGTTCAAATTCTTTTTCCAGATAGTTTCGCGATTCCCTGACCATGTTTCGGGTTCTTGTGATGTGTTCTTTGTCATCCAGGGCCGCAAGGGCCGCCTGCTGGGCAATGACATTGGTGGAATAGACGATTCTTGTGCGGCAGACGTCATAGACCGTGGCCGGATGACCGATCAGGTAGCCGATGCGCAGGCCGGCCAGGGCATACATCTTGGAAAAGGTCCGAAAGACAAGAAGATTGGGATATTTTTCCACCAAAAGGGATCCGTCGGGAAAGTCGGGCTCTTCCACAAATTCGCAATAGGCCTCGTCCAGCACAACAATGCAGCGTCCGTCCACGTGCTGCATGAAGTCGTCAAGTTCCTGGAGGGTCCAGTACGTGCCCGTGGGATTGTTGGGATTGCACACGAAAACGATTTTGGTGCGGCGGTCAATAAAGGAGAGCAGGGCCTTGGGATCGAATCGGTTGTCCCTGAGAGGGGTGAGACGGCTCTCAATGCCGGAGAATTCAGCCACCCATTCATACACGGCAAAGGTCTTGTCGGCAGTGACGATGTTGTCCCCGGACTCACAAAAGGCCTTGATCACGAACTGGATGATTTCCGTGGCCCCATTGCCCGGAACGATCTGATCGGGTCCCATATCCAGGTGGTGGGCCAGTTTGGTGCGCAGATCACTGGCGTCTCCGCTGGGATAGCGCGAAACCATCATGGGATCCATGGAACGCAGAATGGAGGCTGCAGCCGGTGGTGGTCCCAGGGGATTTTCGTTGTTGTTCAACCGGTAAAGATGATCGACGCCAAAACGTTGCTTGAGCACATGATCAGGTTGTGACGGAATATAGGGCTCAAAGGTCCGTACAAAATCGGGAACGAGCATGGAGGGTTGGAATTTCATGACGGTTCTCCCTCCCCGTTTTCGTCCCGACAGCATTGGAGGACCAGTTGGTCCCCTCCCTGATTGCCCAGGGGGACAAATACGGCGGTTTCAAATCCTCGTTCAAGGAGATGGGGAAGAATAAGGGCATGGGAAGGACGGGAAAGATCGGTCGTGAACAAAAGGGTTCTCATGCCCTTTTGAGCAAAAAGGCGCAAATGATCATCAAGGATTGTCACCACATCGGCTCCATACATTAGCAGATGCATCCGCACTGTAAGACTTTTGGGGTCCATGTCCACTCCCAACACGGTATGGGGGTGTTTGGAACAGATCTCCTGGTGCAGGGGGCTGGCATCGATCATCTGTCTTGAAAGATATTGTTCCCTGATGCGGGCCTGAAGAAAATCCTGAACCAGGGGATGAAAATAAAGATCAGCTCCGGGGTCGTCGCGCAGGGGAAAGTAATGGGCGGGAACGTGTTCACGGCTCCCATCCCGGCACAGCAGGGCCATTTTTCCGATGCGGGTGAAATAATGGGCCGGGAAACAATCCGGATCGTTGAAAAGGCAGTACATCCCCGGAATGTTTTTGCGGGCGGTCTGTTCCAGCGCGTATTCCGTGAGGGAGACCGCCATTCTCTGCCGTTCCTCCGTCGAACAAGAGAGGCTGACAAAGGGCCCGAAGAAAGAGGTCAGTCCATCCTGGCCACGGGCAGAGAGGGCGCATCCCACCACCTGGTCCTGGTCGGAAACAGCCACGGCCCCGTTGAGTTCGTCATGGAGGCACAGGTTGTGAAGACGCCCCACATGGATGAGGGATGGAAGGTTTTTGAATCGGCCCAGGCACCTTGCGGCCAACGCGTGGCACATGGGCATGTGCTGGGCGCGTGGCCGGGTGAGTCTCCAATGGGAAAAAGGCGCAGGGGGTGTTGTTACGGAGGCCATGTCCGGGATTTCCCTGTCCACCCCGAACTGGAACCTGAGCATGCCGTTTTCCGTCTGGGAAAGGGCAAACCGGTCTGCATAGCGGGCGGCCAGGTTCAGACCCATGGCATTGAGGGATGCCTGGCTTTCCAGGTCTGTTTTCCAGGTGAGATTGAAAATACGCAGGTCAACGGCATCTGCTGCCAGCTCCACCAAAAGGGTCATGTGATTGGCCCAGGTCTGCAGCATGAAAGTAAGCATTTGTCCCGGAGCGGTCCCTGCAATGTACTGGACGATTTCTTCCACGGCCAGCTGGAGTTTCATGCTGGCCTGAGGGGTGAATCCGTGCCGGCTTGCGGTTGTTTCAATGAAACCCGTTACCTCGGGGATGGCTTCATTTCGAGCGGGATAGCAACATGAGCGGACATCATTGTTAGACATGCTTTGCCTCGTGGAATGGGCATCTTCTTGGGGGTAACCTGGAAGAAAATACGTTGCGCGTGCAAGGTATCCAGCATAAATGCGTGTTGAACGCCTGTGCAGTACTGATTACAAAGCGCCTTGGCAATAACAAATCCTTTGTTTGTCCCTTCTGTCCATCTTGCCACCCAGAATAAGGAGGTCATCCTTGCGCGTTCAACTTTTGCAACGGCTTGCTGCTGATCCCGGGGTATACACGCCCGGTCTTGCCACTCGTATTTGTCCCTTTGCCCCTGACCATGCAACCGGCATAGCCCGGCTCACGTATGCTCTTTACGGCGAAACCTACCCGGTGGATATCTGGTATGATCCCGATGAACTTTGCGCCCGTCATGCAAGTGGAGAGGTTCATACCCTGGTATGCCTGACTTCCGATGATACGGTGGTGGGTGTTCATGCCATGTTTCAGAGCAGTGCCCCTCATCCGGGCATGAAGGAACTGGGCATGATGATGGTGGCTCCTGCCTATCGCAAGCGCGGGATCGCTTCGGACCTGGTCAAAGCAACCATGACCTATTTTGACGAAACACCTTCACTGCATGCCCTGTACGGCGAGGCCGTGTGCAATCATCTCATTTCCCAGAAAATGGCTGAGAGTTTTCACTTCCCCTATACAGGGCTGGAAGTTGCGCTCATGCCGGTAAATGAGGGCAGATCAGAAGACGTTGGTTCACGGGAAAGGACGGCGTGTCTTTTTTTCTCCATCATCAAGGAGGACGGGGGACAGACGCTTTTTATCCCCCCGGTTTATGAAGAGATGATCAAAAAACTGTACGCCGGAGTTCCGGTCAGTCGGCGTTTCAAGGCGGACGGTCAGGAGGAAGGAAGCGGTTCGACGGAAATGCGGGTGGAACGGTTCGAGGCTCCCTCCATCAGACGTATTCATCTGTCCCATGTGGGCGGGGATGGAGTGGAGGTTCTGGATGGGGAACTGGAAGATGATTCTTTTGAGGTGAACCAGGTGTTCATTTCCCTGGCATCACCGGGAGCGGGGTTGATCTGTTCCGGGCTCAGACGACGCGGGTTCTACTTCGGAGCGGTTCTTCCCGGATGGTTTGGTGTCGATGCCATGATGATGCAGAAGACACCGAATCATTTCAGTCAGATACAGATTCTTTCGGAAAAAACCCGGGAGCTCTGCAATGCGATCGAACGTGATCGCAGAGAGGTCATGGCGCTGTGTTCGCAGGTCGAAGACCCTGCTGTTACAATTTGACGAACAGGCCCGAACCCATGGGGTGGACGATGTCAGGCAGGGATTTTTGGAGGCTGGGCAGAGCCGTTTCTCCCGTGCAGTGGCCAGCAAATACGGACTCGAAGCCGAAACGCTTGATGGTTCTGCAGGTTTCTTCGATGGCCTCGTCTGACGCCCTGCCCAGATGGAGTCCGCCGATGAGACTGTGGAAACGATCGATGCCGTGACATTCGGCTATATGTTCGCAAGTGTTGGCCAGGCCGCTGTGGCAGCATCCGAGAACGAGAATCGGTCCATTGGGCGATTCAAGAACCAGGCAGGCATCGTCGGGGATGGTATCGGGTTGGGTGGCTTCTTGATCCAGGTAAAATCCCTGGATAGGTTCGTAATGTCCCGGTTGTCTGGTGATGTTGGTGTACATGGTCAGACCCGGGGCAAGTTCCATACGGTTTTCAACGGAAATGAACTGTTTGGTAAGTCTGCGGGGAGCATTGGTGCGCAGTCCGATGGCGCGTGGGGGAGTCTCCCCATGAGAGGCAAAGCGCCGGGCAAAGATCATGGGATGGCCGTAAATGGGCCCCTGGAAATCAGCCTGTTCCCACAGCCGATTCAGACCGCCGGTATGATCGTAGTGACCATGACTCAGGACCACTCCTGTGGCACGTCCCGGATGAATGCCCATGGCCATGGCGTTGCCCATAAACAAACCGGTCTGACCGGTATCCCAGATCCACAGTTCTCCGGAATCAAGAATAATCCCCATGCTCAGCCCGTGTTCGCAGGCCAGATGGGGATTCATGGTCATGTTGTCGATGAAGACGGCTATCTGTGGCATAGGCTCTGCCTGTTTTCATACCGACTTGGACTATTGATCCCTGTCACGAAGAGCTCTGGTCAGTTTTGCCTGGTCATCCTTGAACAGCTTGTAATTGATGGAATCTTCCAGGGCCTGTCGGCTGGCTTCGAGAATGTTGTAATGCACACCCACGGTGACCCATTGGGTATGCTGATCGCGGGATTCGATAAGTACGCGAACCTGTGATGCCGTGCCGGCAAATTGACCGTCGTCGTTTTTCAGGTCCCAGAGGACGCGGACTTTGAAATCCACCAGATGCATGGTGGCGATATTGGGATAAAATCGCTGCAAGGCCTTGCGCAGGGCATTGTCCAGGGCGTTGACCGGGCCCATGCCCGTTGCTGCAGTATGCTCGACCATTCCCCCCACCTTGACCATGACGGTTGCCTCGGTAAAGGGGTCGTCGTCCTCGCTTCGCTGGGTATCAAAGACCCTGAAGGCAATGATCTTGAAGTAATCCCGTGATCTCCCCATGACCCGATTGAGCAGAAGCTCGAAAGACGCCTCGGCAGCGGAAAACTCATACCCCCTGTTTTCCCGGTGCTTGAGCTCTGAAAGGAGTTCCAGAACAAAGGGGTCGTTTTTGTCCAGATCAAATCCGTACCGTTTGGCCTTGAACAAAATGTTGCTCTGGCCGGCAAGGTCCGAGAGGAGGATGCGCTGTTTGTTGCCCACCAGAGCCGGCGGAATATGTTCATAGGTCTTAGGGTTCTTCTGCACCGCACTCACATGCACACCGCCCTTGTGGGCAAAGGCAGACTTGCCCACAAAGGGCTGTCGGTGGAAAGAGCGGACATTGGCGATTTCCGAGACCACATGGGAAACATTGGTCAGTTTGGCCATGCACCCCTGGGGCAGACAGGGGATATCCATCTTGATTTCCAGATTGGGGATGATGGAGCAGAGATTGGCATTGCCGCACCGCTCCCCGTATCCATTGATGGTCCCCTGAATATGCCTGACTCCGTTTTGCACTGCCTGAAGGGAATTGGCCACGGCCAGTTCCCCGTCATTGTGGGCGTGGATGCCGAGGACGGTGTGGGGAAAGGCCTTGCGGACCTGGGCCACGATGTCTCCCACCTCATGGGGCAGGGTCCCTCCGTTGGTGTCGCAAAGGATGATACTGTCCGCGCCTGCTTGCACGGCCCGATCCAGACAGGCCATGGCAAATTCCCTGTTGGCCTTGAACCCGTCGAAAAAATGTTCAGCGTCAAAAAAAAGCTCGGCCACCTGGGGACGGAGAAAGGCCAGGGAATTGTGGATGATTTCCAGGTTGCGATCCAGGGTGGTTCGCAGGGCTTCCTGCACATGAATGTCCCAGGTTTTGCCAAAGATGGTGATGACCTCGGTGCGGGCCGCAATCAGGGACTGGAGATTTTTGTCGGTTTCAGGTGACGAATTGGCCAGGTGCGTGCTGCCAAAGGCGGCCACCTTGGAGGTTTTCAGCTCGTAGTTCTTGATCTCCTTGAAAAAGCTCATGTCCGTTGGATTGGACCCCGGCCAACCGCCTTCAATGTAGCCGATGCCCAGATCATCGAGCTTGCAGGCGATCCTGATCTTGTCCGCTGTTGACAGGTGGATTTCCTCGGATTGGCTGCCGTCGCGCAGGGTGGTGTCGTAGATGGCTATGTTGTGCATGGTCGTATGGGATCCGGTTATGGGGTTGGGGATCATGAGAGGAAAACAGCGAACACGGGACAGGAGGCATTATCGTTAACCCGGGCGTGATCCGGGATTTTCCGATATGTGGCTGGTGCGGCTGGTCATCCTTGTACAAAACAGGATAACCAACCGGCTTTGGGTGAAAGGTTCAGGCCAGGGACTGTTCGCATGCAGGGGATTTTTCCTTGTCCAGGCCGAATGCCTCGTGCAGGGAGCGAATGGCCAGTTCGGTGTATTTTTCCTTGACCAGGCAGGAAATCTTGATCTCCGATGTGCTGATCATCAGGATGTTGATATTTTCCTTCTTGAGGGTGGCAAAGGCGATGGAGGCAATGCCCGCATGGGTGCGCATGCCCACGCCGATGACCGATATCTTGCATACGTTGTCGTCATGAAAGATGTCCTGGGCACCGATTTCGTCTTTGATGCGGTCAATGATGGCCAAGGTGTCCCTGACACTGCCCCTGGGGACCGTGAAGGTCAGATCGGTCCGATTATCCTTGCTCGGATTCTGGACGATCATATCCACAACAATGTTGGCTGCGGCAATGGGTTCGAAAATGCGGGCCGAAACACCGGGTTCGTCCTTGACCCCCACGAGTGTGATTCTGGCCTGATCCTTGTCATAGGCAATGCCTGAAACCAGGGCTGCTTCCATGGAATTTTCCTCCTGTGTGACAATGGTCCCGGGCTCGTTGGAAAAGGTGGAACGAACATGGATGGGGACGTTGTACTTCTTGGCGAACTCGACTGACCGGATCTGGAGCACCTTGGCTCCCATGCTGGCCATTTCAAGCATTTCTTCATAGTCGATGGTGTCGATTTTGCGGGCCTTGGAACAGATGTTGGGATCCGTGGTGTATACCCCGTCCACATCCGTATAGATTTCGCAAACACTGGCGTTGACAGCTGCTGCCAATGCCACGGCGCTTGTATCTGATCCCCCCCGGCCCAGGGTGGTGATGCGGCGGGTACAGTCGCATCCTTGGAATCCGGCGACCACCAGGACGTCATACCGTTTCAGAAGATCAAATATGGCGTTCTGATCGATATCCAGAATGCGGGCCGAACCATAGGTGGGATCCGTGCGGATGGGCAGTTGGTACCCGAGGCAGGAACGGGCCTTGATGCCGATTTCTTTGAGGAGCATGGTAAAAAGGGCCACGGATTGCTGTTCGCCTGTGGCAACCAGAACATCAAGTTCAGCCCGGTCGGGTTGTTCCGTCCATGAATGGGCCGTTTCGAGCAGGGAATTGGTGACTCCGTGCATGGCCGAAAGAACCACGATGACCTTGTAGCCGTTGTCCAGCCCGCCAAGGACCTTTTCCCTGACCTTGAGCATGCATTCGTGGCCGTCAACCGAGGTACCGCCGAATTTTTGGACCAAAATGCGCATGAATTCCTCGAAGATACGTTGCAGATGGGTGGTTGAAAAAAGATGTCCCTGTGGGTTGCAAGGTCACCTTTCAAAGAGATGCACTCATTGGCATCCGTCCGGCAGGGTTCATGCCGTTTTTGCCTGATATTGCAGACAGTTTAGAAAACAGTGATAGCCCTGTACATGGATAAGCGGTGGGCGGCAGGAAATCAACAGGTGGCCAGACATGCCAGAAGTTGGTCGCCCAAAGCGCCCTGGGAGCTGAGGACAAGCTTTCGAGCCGTGTCCTCAACTGTCCATTGAATCAAAAGGTGATTGTCCGGCCAGAGGGGTTCGGGCAGGTAATCAATCCATTCGGCAATGCACAGGTGTTGGGTGTTGTAGAGGTACTCCTCCATGGTGCCGTCAAGCCCCAGCCCCTCGGTCCGGTAGAAATCAAAATGCACGGTTTCCGGTCGTGTGGGGTAGATATTCATGACCGTGAAGCTGGGACTGCTCACCTCTGCCTGCTCACCTCCTGGCAGCAGGGGAACCAGCATGCTGGTCAGGGTTGTTTTGCCCGAGCCCAGATCGCCCTGCTGGAGAATGGCCGCAAAGGCATTCTGTTTCAGGATGCAGGTAGCCAGCTTGCGTGCCAACCGCCGTGTGTCCTCAAGGGAGGCGAGCAGGATTTCCATTAGCTGACAACGGTTTTCAAAATATCCTTCATGCCGACCATGCCCACGAGTTTGTCCCCGTCCATGACAGGCAGGGAGTGGAACTTGCGGTCAACCATGAGGCCGGCAATTTCGTCCACTGGGGTCTCGACCTTCACGGTCACGGGGGAGGGCGTCATGGCGTCCGCAACAGTGGAGGCAAAGATTTTCTGGATTTCCTTTTCCATTGTCGACATGGAGCTTAGGGGAAGAAAGCCATCCAGAAAGGTGAACACCGACGGCAGGGGAAATTTCTTTTGCAGGGAAACCAGATCGCTCTGGCACAGAATTCCCACAAGGTGGCCGTCCTGATCAATGACAGGAAGTCCGTTGATATCGTTTTGCAGCAGCATGGCAGCTGCCTGGGCAATGTCGGTTTCCGGAGTTACAGTCAGGGGTTGGGGGGTCATGATATCTTTAGCAGTGAGCATCGTTCCACTCCTTGATGGCCAAAGGCAATGTATGGGCGATTTCCTGGGGCATGTTCCCCCGCAAGGGATATTCCCGGGCCAGAACACGACCGCAAAGGCCGTGCCAGTAGACGCCGATCTGGGCCGCCATGAGGGTTGGCACGCCCCGGGCCATGATTGCGGCAATAATGCCCGAGAGGACATCGCCCGATCCTCCCAGGGCAAGATTGGGCGTGGCAAAAGGTGAAATGTACACGGGATCCTCGCCGTCGGATATGATGGTGGCGGCCCCCTTAAGCAGGATGTTCACCTTGAATTCCTGGGTGAATTTTCTGACATAGGCGGCCCTGTCGGCGTTGATGTCGCGGGAGGTGACATTGAAAAAACGGGCCATTTCCCCTGGATGCGGGGTGACAATGGATGTTTTGGGGACCTTGGCCATCACCTGTTTGTCTTGGGCAAGAAAGTAGAGGGCATCGGCGTCCAGCAGGGTATTGGGATGGGGGTTGTCCAGATAACGGGTGAGAAAGGCAAGGGCTCCGGGAGTTCTTCCCAGGCCGGGACCCAGAACCACGGCATCAAATCGAGACAGATGGTCTTCAAGTTCCCGGGCGCATGAGGCATCCCAGTCGTCGCCTGTACCCAGGGGCAGGCCCATGATGTCCGGCCAGTCATGCTTGATTTCATGGACAAGCTGTTTGGGACTGCCAATGGTCACCAGTCCGGCGCCGCTGCGTATGGCGCCCAGGGCGCTGAGCATGGGCGCGCCGGTCAGAGCCGGGGAACCTCCCAGAATGAGCACATGACCTGCTTCGCCCTTGTGCATGGTGGCATGGGGCTTGGGCAGGTAGTGGAGAATGTCTTCGGTCAGGGCCACGTGCTTGGCCGGATGCTGTTGGCGGATGATTTTGGGTATCCCGATTTTCTTGATTTCAAGCTTGCCGATGAATTCTTTGGCAGGGGGAAGAAAAAGGCCCAGCTTGGCGGCTTCAAAGGTGACCGTGACATGGGCATTGACCGCAATGGGCGAGGGTATGCCTGTGGTGCCGTTAACACCCGAAGGGATGTCCAGGGAAAGGACAAAGCTGTTTTTGCCAAGTTTGTTGATAGCCTTGATCCAGGTCTGGAATTCTTGGCGCAAAGGGCCCTGAAAGCCTGTTCCCAAAAGGCCGTCAACAACAATGTCGATTTTTCGCAAGAAGTCCAGATGGTAATCCGGAAGATACAGGCAGGGAATGTCCAGGCGCAGGGCCAGATCCATGTGGTAGGCACTGTCTCCGGAATACTTGTCCCGGTCCTTGGTATGCAGGATCATCACCTTGACCCCGTGATTCCAGAGCTGTCTGGCCAGGGCAAAGGCATCACCTCCATTGTTGCCGGAACCGGCAAAGACCACAGCGCTGCGGCCCTTGAGACTCCCGAAATTTTTGGACAGAACGTGGTAGGCCTCACGACTGGCGTTTTCCATGAGAATAGCACCGGACGGTCCATAGGTATCCATGCATACCTTGTCCCAATGAGCCATTTCTTCGGGGGTTGGAAGAGGGGCGTACACGGTGGACAGGTCGTCAGAGGAATGGGTGGCGGGACACAAACGAGATTTTGTCATTTTCCCTCCAAAATGACCATGGCCGAAGCAATATCACGACCATGTGTTATACTGATATGAATACCATGAACATCAAGAGACGTGCTTCTTGCCAGCGCCGGACCGTGCAACACGATGGTCGGTTGTCCGGAGTCCAGTGAAACGACATCTATGTGTTGAAACCAAATGCCCTGGGAGAAGCCGGTTCCAAGGGCCTTGACGCAGGCTTCCTTGGCAGCGAATCGGCCTGCCACATACGCAGTGGGGTGATTTGGCAGGTGGTCCCGTTCCTGCCGGGTCAGAACTTTTTCCAGAAAACGATTGCCGAATCTGCGGATACTTGATGCGATTCGGTCCATTTCGACAACGTCGGTACCTATTCCGATGATCAAGGAGGCCTCGCTGCATGTGTGGGATGCGTTTCACTACTGCGCAGTATACAAAACTTTGTTTACTTGGGGTTGTCGTGAGGCGAAAGTCAACCCATGGGAAAAGAATCACGAGCTTTTCATGCCTTCCGGCGTCAGACTTTTCCTCTGAAATCTGATTGACGGAACCATTTTTTTCATTCAATATTCCCAAGTATATAATCATTCGCGAACAATGCCAAACCTGTCGCGAGGCAGGGACGGAAAGCCATGGGTCTCACGGAGATCGCCAGGTTGCCGGATATGAGTTTGTCTTCCTGCCGCATTTTCTTCTGTCACGCATTTTTCCGAGCTTTTTCCCTCTTCCTGCTGACTTTCCGTCCAACCATGGTGTTCGTTACGCCGCAGGCATTGCAAGGATGTGAGAGATGTCCGATTCATGGATTCGTGTTCCAAAGGCCAGACTAGGCACTTGGGGGCATCATATTGATGCTGCCGGGTATTGTACCTGGTGGGGTTTCTCACTGATTGAGTTGCTTGTTGTCCTGGCCATTCTGGGGTTTCTTCTCGCCTGGGGCGGTGTCTACCTGGTCGTCAATCTGGATAACTACAGGATCAATGCGGCTACTCGTGATTTGATCGGCACTTTACACAAGTCACGCATGACGGCTATTCGGAACAATGCCGAAACCGCTGTTTTTTTTGATCCTGTCAACGGGACCTACAGCCTGTGTACGGCCAATGGCGACGGAGAATGGTCTACCAGAGGTGACAATACCTGCCCCCAGATCGTGCGTTTGGCTTCCTATGCCAGCGGCATCAGGTACGGGCATGGCAAGGCGACGGAGGCCATTGGCGAGAGCTTTGGAGCCGACGAAATCTCCTATACAGCCAACCGGGTTGTTTTTACTTCCAGAGGCACTGCCAGGCATGCCGGGTATGCCTACATTACCAATGATGCGGGCCAGGCCCGTGCCGTTGGGACCCTAACAATCGGCACCATTCTGGCCAAACGGTGGAATGGTACCAGGTGGGAAGCGTACTGATATGACCGTATTACGCCCACGACAGGGATTCACCCTTGTGGAGTTGCTGGTGGCCATGGTGGCCGGGATACTCCTTCTTGGCGCCATGTATGTCCTGTTTCGTTCCAGCAGCGAGATATTCACTTCTCAGGAACAAATAGTCCACTTGCGGCAAGATATCAGGGCTTCCCTGGCCTTGGTGACTAGGCATCTGCGTATGGCAGGACTTGATCCCAGCAGGAACGCTTCATGCGCAGGCATTACACGAGCCAACGCTACCTCCCTGCACCTGCAATATGATCAGGAAGGGGACGGTATGTGCGAGAATGATCTGGACTTCAAGTATGTTGCTGCCGAGGGGGCCCTCAAGGTTCAGTTGTCCGATGCAGGTGGCTATCAACCTGTTGTTTATGATATTGCTTCGTGTGAGTTTGTATATGGTATGAGCAATGGAACCTTGACTACAAGTCCCTGGGACACAGACGATATCAGAATGGTAAGCATTCAGCTCTGTGGCCGGATTTCGGGTCCCTATGCGCAAAAATATGATGCCCCGCGTTGTCTGAACGCTACGGTACGATGCAGGAATCTGGGACTGGAATGAACACTTCGCATGCTGCCACAGGATTCACCCTTATTGAGGTGTTGATGGCCCTACTCATCCTGACCATTGGGGTGATGGGGTTTTCTACCCTTCAGGGGCGCAATGCCACGGGGAATGCCCAATCCCAAACCATTTCCCTGGCAACCATGCTTGCCAATACTGAATTGGAAAAGATGATAAACACGCCCTATGACGAATGCCAGGACTATAATGCATCGGTTATCATGAACAACAAAACATACGATATAACATGTTCTGTCAACGAAAACGCAACACTCAAGCATAAGGAAGTACAGATTGTCGTATCTGTTGATGGGATGAACTCGACTTTTTCTTATATAAAAACTTCAAATTATGAATAATTCAAATTTCCTGTACCATAATGACGGATCTATTCTGGTCACCATTCTTGTCGTTCTTGTGGTGATGACAGTCATGGGAATGGTGGCCACCAATACAACGCTCACTGAATTGATGATTGCTTCCAATGATCGTGACTATCAGCAGGATTTTTTCGTCGCCGATGGTGGACTGAATGCAGAGTCCTCGTTGGTTTTTTCCTATCCGGTTGTGTTGACCAAGGCCGAACAGAAAAATCATGAACCATATTATATTGTTAAAAGCATGGATGGTGGATTCCCTGAAGATAATAGTACAGACACTATTCCAATGAATGCAACGGCTCATTACGTCGGCAATCACGAATATAAATACGCTGTCAAGTTTATCACCAGAAAGCAGGCCATTATCAAAGGTGAAGGCGCACGAACGGTTGATATCATTTTCAATCAAATCGAGGCCAAGAGGTCCGGCAGTGCAAGTCTCATGTGTCAGGTGTACAGACGGGTGGCCAATTAGGGGTGGAAGGAGGTGGGACATGTCAGGTGCACGACAACTGATCTGGTTCATATGCTTGGTGGTTGGTATGCTTTGTCTTCCAGGCCCGGCATTATCCGAAGACATTGACGCCTTTGCTCCGTCCGTCAAAAGCAATGCCATGCTGGCTATTGATACCTCGGGAAGCATGGAGTGGCCGGTGTACAATCATAATATCGATTATGAGGCGTTTTTTACCTGGGCCGTGGCTAACGGGTATGCGTCTGATGACAACGATTTGGGTGTTGCCTACAACAATCTTCCCTGGGAAAAGAACAAAATCTATCTTGTCAGCGCCTACATCGGGTACAGCGAAATCACGGACCCCCAAGGGACAACCCATGCTGTTATTGGCGATCCCATGTATGAAGGTTCATCCCTGCGTCAGAAATGGGTTACTGGGGGGGTTATTGATACGGGATGGCAGATAACCGACTGGGATGATGTCACTAGGAATACCATTGCCACAAACGAGGACGGGTATGTGGTCTACCCGGAGTTGATCGATACCTACCCTTTGGGTCGCACGGACTATGATGTTGCTTATGTTTCGGACGAAATTGCCGGGCATACCCTGTTCAATTATCAGAATATATTGGTGACGGATCAGCGTACGGACCCCAGAACCAATATTGCCAAGGATTATGGATTTGTCGGGTATCTCAAGTCTGCTGGTTTGTATTTTTCCGGATTGTTTGAGACAGGTAGCCCCCCGTTTCGGCTGACAAACGATCCTGATAACGCCTCAACTACAACGAACGGTAAGCAGCGTGTTTACGCCTTTGTCACGGGCAATTTTCTGAGCTTTATCAAACTGATCGAGGATATGGAGGATGAAGGGGCGTGCAATCTTTCGGGAGAGGGCTGGGAAAATCTGTGCTACCAGCCTTCGTCCGCCCAGTGGACCATTACGGATGTGGGACCTGTTAGCAATAAGCAGTATCCTAGCGATTACAGCTCGAACCGTAATGAAGAGCACTTCCTCATCGATTTGAATCAATTTGCCGGTGTCACACGGGTTGCCTTCTATTTCGAGACCCTAGACATAGAAAACAACAGCGGGGATGGAGGGTGCTGGTGTGGGTATTCGACCGGGTCCAACAATGACGGGGTCTCGCTGGTCACCCAATCGGGACGTGTTCTCAAACAGTCATCCCGTCAGCTTCCGGAGACCGATGACGGCAAATTGTACGGATGCGATGAGCGGGGGTGGACCGGCTATTATGATGTTTCCGACCAGGACAGAATTTACGCTAAGTTTTATGTTGGTCCAAAGGGTGGCGATAATTGCAATGGCTATGATAGTGGGTTCAGGATCACCAGAATGAAGTGGATCACTGCCTCTGGTGATGCAGAGCCCACGGCTTCAGGAACCTTTTCCTGTTGCAATGGCGATGACGGTGTGGGCCAGAAGATCTTTTCCCGTTTGGAAGTGGTGCAGCAGGCCATGGATCAGGTGGTTGAAGACACCGCAGACTCCATCAATTGGGGAGTGCTGCAGTGGAGCGGTCAAAGCATTTCAGGTGAGGCCCAGCTGGGTTCTTCCGTGCCCACCATCCAGTCGGCCATGGATAATCTGTCTGCCTATGGGGGAACACCCATGGGCGAGGGCATGCAGGAGGCCTATGACTACAGTTATGATTATCTTGCCGCCAACACGGATCTTTCCCTGTGCAGCCAAAATTATCTGCTGGTTCTGACCGACGGGTTTCCTTCGGGTGATGATTCCTGGAGACGGATTTCCAAGGATGACGATGATCCTGATTTCAGTGATCCCGCCTACCATGATGATGACAACTGGGGAGGGGACCCGACTCAGAATGCGGGAGATGTGCCCAATTATTCCGATGATGTTGCCCGTTGGCTGGCCACCAGCCCCGAGGCCGACTATCATTTCACCACCCATACCATTGGATTTGGTCTTGAAAATCCCCTGCTCCAGGACATTGCCGATGAAAGTGGCGGGCTGCATCTGACCGCCTATGATCAGGAACAGCTGGTCAATGCCTTTTACAGCCTTGGCCTGGCCATGACCGATGCTGTTTCCTTCACGGCTCCGGCCATTTCCGTGGACCAAGCCAACCGTGCCCAATCGGGCAACGAATTGTACATGGCCTTTTTCAAACCAGTGACCAACGGTTATTGGCAGGGTAATCTCAAACGGTATTATCTCAAATGGTATACCAATGGAACCGAAGAGATACTGGATGCGGGCAATGCAACGGCAACGACTTCAGACGGGCTTTTCAAGGATTCGGCCACTTCCTATTGGTCCACCACCCAGGATGGTGGACAGGTGGACAAGGGGGGAGCGGGCGCCCTCTTGAAGACCCAGGCCGATGCCTCCTATACTCAGAAAAAGTATTACCAACGGGTGGTCAAAACCTGGAAAAATGATCAGATGGTCGATTTTACTCCCGTCACCATGAATGCAACGGATTTCGGGGTGGAACAGGATAGTGATGCTCACGCCATCATCAATTACATGCACGGGTATGCCTATGACGCGGATGCCGACGGCAAACCCGTGGGTGTCCGGTCCTGGGTCATGGGAGATATCATCCATTCCGAGCCTTTGGTTCTGGACTATGTGGGCAGTACCAATGCGCGTAACCTGACTCATCGCTATGTTGTTGTAGGAGCTAATGATGGCATGCTGCATGTTTTTGATAGTGAGACCGGGGGGGAGAAGCTCGCCTTTGTGCCTCCTGATTTGTGGACCAAACTATCGGATTATTCCGATGCGTCCCAGCATGTTTACGGAGTTGACGGATATCTGAGCACGTACCAGACAGGCAGAAACCCGGAGTTGCTCATTTTCGGGGAACGAAGAGGCGGATCGCATTATTGGGCATTGGATTGCACCAGCAGCGATCCTGCCCAATGGACAGTTGCCTGGCATATCGCTCCCACAGGTGCTTTTGCCGAAATGGGTCAATCATGGTCGGAAATGGTTATTGCCACGGATGTACCCGTTGGAACGGGTGCGGACAGCCTTATGGATCTTGGCATATTTTGCGGCGGATATGATCCGGCGGAAGATGAGTACAATGGGACATTGCCTGCTGCAGATACACAGGGTCGTGGCATTTTTGTCGTCAATGTGCATGACGGTTCCCCTGTTTTCCGGGTGACCCATGGAGCAAGCAACTCCACGAGCAGCAACAGCACCCTTACTTCGATCACGCGAACCGACATGGATTTCTGTTTTCCGGGTTCTTCAACGGTCATTACCGATCCCCAGGCAAGTGATGGTCAGCATCTTGTCATTTATGCCATTGATATTGCCAGCCGGGTCTGGAAAGTCGCCCACAATGGTACTGCGTGGTCAGTGTCCATGCTCTTTGAGGCCAATGGACCGCAAATGGCGGGGGGAGCTTCGGCCTTGAGTGGATTTGTGGACAAGCTGGATGGAACGCGGGACTATAATGCCCAGGACAAGTTTCGCAAATGTTTTGCAACGCCCGAAGTTTCCTATGCAGGAGATTGTTCCACTGATCGCCCGGTGATTTATTTTGGAACGGGGGACAAGGCCCAGCCCAAGTCCAGTGCAGTGAGCAACCGGTTTTATGCGGTTTTTGACATGAGCCACAATGCATCCCTGATTCCTCTGGATGAAACTGATCTGCTCAATATCACCTGTGATGAACTGGACAGCAATGGAACCCTGACGGAAGATGAAAAGCTCGACCTCAAGGGGATACTGGGTGATGATTATGACACCCAGGCCCAGGGCTGGTATATTGTTTTGGATGGGCAAGATGATTGCCCCATGTATTATGGAAGTATGAGCCATGATGGTGAGAAAATCACCAATGCTGCCAGATTGTTCAACAAGAAAATCTACTTCAATTCATACATTCCAACGGTTGACGACCCGTGCAATCCCAAAGGCATCGCTCTGTTTTATGCCCTGGGATATTGTTATGGAGACGCTGCCTTTGATCTGGATCCGAATAATGCCGGAAAAACCATTACGGATCGATATTTCAGCGTGAAAGAGAGCACGCCACCTTCGTCCATCAATCTCATATCCGGTCCTGGGGGCGGCGTCATTCTCAAAGCTAGCGCCGGCAGCAAGATCATCAACAGGTATCTTGAGTCGGATTTGGGAACCCATCTTTACTGGTGGAAATATGCCGATGAAGATGAGTAGATGGAGCAAATTCTAGACGTCTCTTTGGTCGATCTCCAAACAGGGGCGCCTATCAGCTGATTTGACGGGAAAGGGAATAACTTGCAATCTAAACAAGCCCATCCGTTTTTCGGGTGCGGCATACCTCAAAAGAGGTTGTGGGATATGAAAAAAGCTGTTTGGTGCCTGGTTGTGTTACTCGTGGTGATGACTCCTCTGGTTTGGGCGGATGGCTTGCAAGTGGTAATAGGTGTTATCCAGGAAAAGGAAAACAATGCCATAACCGTAAATGGTCATATCTATTATCCCGTGAATGAAAACATGACCCTTGAGGAGTTTTCGGTTGGAGACAAGGTCAAGATCCTTTACGGATCCAACCCCAGTGGGCAACGGTATTATCATGCCATTGTCAAACCCGAAGAAAGTTTACCCACCATGGAAGTAGTCCCTCCGGCATGAGTTTGCCTTGGTGCTGCGTACAATAAAAAAAAGTGGTATTGGTTCAATGTATGAAAATGAGGTAAGATGAAGTGAAGTACGATTGTGCAATTGTCTGGACATTGGTCTTCATGGTGTTTGGAAGTTGTCTTGCTTGTGCCAAAAAAAGTATTGAGCCTGATCCCGTGCCGCCTTACAAAGATTCTTATTCCGTGTATGGCAAAAAGTATCATCCACAGGATGAAGCCTATGGATACAGGGAGCGGGGGCTGGCTTCCTGGACCGGGAAAAGCGCCCAGGGACGGATGACGGCTTCGGGCGAACCGTATGATTATCGGGCCTTGACCTGTGCGCACAAGACCCTGCCTTTTGACACCATCCTGCGGGTGACCAATATTGCCAACGATCGGGTTGTTCTGGTGCGGGTCAATGACCGGGGACCATTCAAGCATGGAAAGGGAAGGATCATTGATCTTTCCTGGGCAGCGGCCAAAAAGCTGGACATGCTTGATCAGGGGGTTACCAGGGTTTGGGTGGAGGCTTTACAGTAAATGATACCGTTTCCAGCTGTCTGTGACCAATGTGGCCGATCCTTTATTGATGGTTTTGGCGGGACCCTTGAGGGGCGAATATGTCTTGCTGGGCAGAGTCGTCCAGGTTGTCCGACCTGCGGGGGTAACATTTCCCTTCCCAATGGACGTTATGGTTTTTTGGGTCATATCATTCGATTGTTGTCCCGTCCCGAGATTCATGAGGCAGATCTCAACAGCCTGGATCAGCTCATGACCCGGCTGGAACAGGGCCGGATTTCCCTTGCCGAGTGCAGGGAAGTTATTGTGTCGGATCATGAGAAGTTTCGGTTTGTGGCACAGATTTGTGCCTGGTATGCCCAAAGTCCCGGCCCAAGTATTCGCGCCCTGGGAGGACTCTTTCGGGACATGATCGCAGCGGTTCGGGCCTATCTGCCAGGCAGGGAGGGCAATTATACCTCCTTTGAACACGCAGCCAATGAGCATTGTCTGTTGGCATGGGATACCAGATCCCCGGAATACAAGACGCACCTTGAGCATCTGGTGCTGGCTCCCCCTGACAACCAGCCGTCAGAAGCAGGCCGTTTCAGGATGCGCCAACTCAAGAAGGCCCGTCAGCGTCTCAAACGCAAATTGAGATGAGGGAGCAGTAGCGGGACACAGATAAGTCCTTGCAGGTGTCGGAATATTGTGAGGGTTGTGCACCTTTGCCGTTGCAACGATTTCAAGATGTGTATTGCCCTTGCGCATCCAGTCCGGATTGACTCTGCCTTCTGATGATGCGCGTGCCATTTCCCAAAGGCAGGCTCAACATGGCACAAATACCAGGAGATGTTCATGTCCGTTGTTTTCAAACCCATAGGGTATGTACGAACAACCGCCACCACGCTTCCACGCCATTGGTCTGTATCGGACGTGGAAGGGGAATTGGTTCTTGAAGAATCGTATACCCTGGGGCTTCAAGGTATTCAGGAAGGTAGCAGAATCGTGGTTTTGTTTCATTTTCACGAGAGTACGCCTTTTTCCCCGGATTCTCTGCTGCAGCGTCCTCCCCATGCCCATGGCCGGAAAAAAGGGGTTTTTGCCACCTGTTCTCCCCACCGACCCAATGCCATTGGTCTGTCCGTGGTCACGGTTCTTCACATCAACGGGAATGTTATTGGGGTCAAGGGCATTGATATGCGCAACAAGACTCCCATATTGGATATCAAACCGGATATTGATGCTTAGTTGTCTGTTTCTGACTGACTCCAGGATGGGATCATACTCTTTGGGGATCTTGCCGATGGTGATCAGGTCAGGTTACCCCCTGTCCCGTAGTCTCCCCTGATGTTGCTGCTTGATCCGGCCCATCTGTTCTGATGGGCTTGCCCGTACTCCAGTTGATTCAAAACGCCCAAGGCCCTTGCATGCAAGGGCCTTGGGCGTTTTGTCGTGAGAACAGGGGGGCTGTTTTTACGGGTGCAAGAGGGGACGGGCCATTTTCCAGAGAAACTCATGGTGATCGGTGAGCCGGTGGTCGGCATCAATTTCCACCAGTTTCACCTTGTGGGGATAGGCTGCCGCATAGTCGCGGCTGTAGGCAATGGGAATGGTCTGATCCTGCCTGCCGTGAATAATGGTGGTATCAACTGCCGGGGGAACAGGTTCCGTGTACCTGAGGCCATCCTCATGAAAAGTGTAGCGCAGGGGAATTGCTTTTTGGAAACCATGATGGTCCACAGGAGCCACCTGCATGCGTTTCCATTGGGCGATCTGCTCCTGTGAGGTTCCCCAAGGGTGATAGAACAGGGCAGGCGCAAGGAGCAACATCTGATGGATGCCGCCAAATTGCCGGGCATAACGGGTGGCCACCAGCCCCCCCAGGGAACTGGCAATGATGAACACCTTGTCCCAGGTCCGTTCCAGCAAAAACTGCCTGACCCGATTGATCATGCCGGTGACGGTCAGATATTCGAAATCCTTGGGAGTGGGGTTGAAGTCAAAGATGGTGAAATCAACATGGGGCAGGCAGGCGCATTGGTCCTTCAGAAAATTCGCCTTGCCCGACCGGGCCGAGGAGGTGAAGCCATGCAGGAAAAGGACATGAAGCCTTTGGTTCGTGCTCATGGAGCGACCTCCCCTGTTTGTGCCGGCCGTGCTGCCTGACGGACAATTTCGAGTTTGGACTCGATATTGTCCCTGATCCAGTGACTGTCCCACCATTCGACCGGGTTCACCGGAAGACCGGCCAGAATAATGCCAAGATGGAGGTGATCCCCGCCAGCCATGCCTGTGGCCCCGGTTCTGCCGATAACCTGTCCTCTGGTGATGGTATCTCCCTTGTGCACATTGATCTGGCTCAAATGGGCGTACAGGCTTTGCAGGCCCATTCCGTGGTCAATGATGATCACATTCCCGTAAATACCCATGAATCCGACAAAAACAACCTTGCCGTTGTTGCCGGCCCGAACATTGTCCCGTGCAACAGATGCCAGGTCAATGCCCAGATGGCGTTGGTGATCAATGACCTTCCCCTTGTACGTATAGGTGCGTTGATCACCAAAGGTTGCCCGGTTGGCAGCACCTGGTTGGCGCAAAAAGGGTTTGTTCCACACAAAGGACGGGGTTGTCTGGCGTGCAAAGGTATGCAACTGGGCCCTGTTTTCGGCTCGACCCTGATTGTTCACCTTGAGAAAAACATCCAGCAGGCTGGATTCGTTGGGGAACATGTTGGTGAATTGGGGCATTTTGCGTTCCAGAAACCCGTCGGTGATGCGGATGGTGTCCTTTCTGAACCGTTTGGGGATGAGATGGTAATAGATGCCGCTTTGACCCGTATTGCCGGCATCATCCACAGCAATGACTCTGGGTACATCCTTTTGGGTATCGGCATCATAGGGAAAGGAAAAAAGAGAAAGATAATATTCAGTACCCTGCTGCCTGAATCCGGGAAAGAATCGCTGGCCGACCATGACTCCTGATTTGCTGACAGGTTCGGAAATGGTATACACGACCATACCGCAACCTCCAATGGCAATATTGTGCTGTCTGGAAACAACACTGACCACTGGAGGATGGTTGTCCAGGATGCGATCATACTTGATGAGGCGTGTATTTCCCTTGCCCAATTGATTCCATGATTTGTCGGTACATGAGACAAGCAGTTCAAACGGACCTTCCTGCAGCTTGGCAGTCTTGAGATCAAAAGTGGCGGACCAGGAATGCTGTGTAGTACTGAAGGTCTGACTGAGGACGATTGCCTGTCGTCCATTCTGGTGCACGGCTACCTGAACGATTTCAAGACCGGAGCCTTGGTCATGGGCCTTGAGGATGAAGCGTGTCTTGTTGGTCACTGTCTGGGCTTCGGGAACCAGGGAAATGTCCGGAAGTTCTGATTCAAAAAATTTCATGTAGCCCAGAATTGCCGCGCTGATAAGGACGGCAGCCACAACTAGCCCGCACATCGCTTTGAACATGGTTTTCATTGATATGGCTCCTCGTATTGCCGTACAAACATAAAAGGGGTGATGATGGGGTTCTCAACTTGGGTGGCAAAGGGTGTGATTGAGAGCGTTGCATCGTGTCAAGTCGGGAAAAGGTAGCCCACAGCATGCACCTGACTTGTAAAATGATTACTGTTTCATGTCTGAAATGGCAAGAATTCCATTTCCCGATATGATTTGTCTGTTATTTCAGGGAATTTTGATGCCTAACCCGTATGTTTTCCGTGTTACTTTTTGAAAAGTTTTGTGTCATACCTCCTTGTTCTCTTTTTGGAAAAGGAAAATTTCAAAATATCGTAACACGATATTTTTTTTGATATGCCGTCTGTTTCTTGGGTTGGTATATTTTTCGTCATACAATGCTATTGAAAAAAGGGATCAAAAAATCAAGTAAATATTGACATAGGTAATTGAGCTGGCTACTTTCCGCCCACCTAAAAAGATGCAGGTTATACGTAACGTATAAATCATCAGTATAAGGAGGAGGGTATGGGTTTAAACAGACGAGAATTTGTCAAACTTTGTTCCGGCACTGTGGCCGGCCTCGGGATTTCGCAGGTTTTTAATCCCAAGGTCATACAGGCCATGGAAGAGGGTGCCAAAAAGGCTCCTGTGATCTGGCTCCAGGGACAGGGGTGTACGGGTTGTTCGGTTTCCTTGCTCAACTCGGTTCATCCCAAGATCAAGGATGTCCTCCTCAAGGTGATCAGCCTTGAGTATCACCCCACTGTCATGGCGTCCGAGGGCGACATGGCCCTGGAACACATGTACGAGGTTGCCGAAAAGTTTCAGGGCAAGTTTTTTCTGCTCATTGAAGGTGCCATTCCGACCAAGGCTGACGGTCGGTACTGCGTTGTAGGCGAAAAGGATGGTCATGAGATTACCATGAAGGATCTGGCCCTTGAGCTGGGCAAAAAATCTCTGGCTACTGTGGCTGTTGGTACTTGCGCTGCCTATGGTGGTATCCCGGCCGGTGAGGGCAATCTTACCGGTGCCACCGGCGTCAAGGACTTCTTTGCGGCCAACGGACTTGCTGACAAACTGGTCGTCAATGTACCCGGATGCCCTCCGCATCCCGACTGGATGATAGGTACGCTTCTGGCTGCCTGGCAGTACGCTCTTGGCAAAGGACCCTTGCCCGAACTGGACAGTGACGGCAGGCCCACGCTTTTCTTCGGCGAGAATATTCATGAAAATTGTCCGTTCCTTGACAAGTTCGACAATGATGAACTGGCCGATACGTTCATGGACAAGGACAAGTGTCGCTATCAGATCGGCTGTAAAGGCCCCAATGCCTATGCGGATTGCTACAAACGGCGTTGGAACGGCGGCGTGAACTGGTGTATCGAGAATGCCGTTTGTATTGGTTGCGTTGAACCCGGTTTTCCCGATGACATGTCCCCGTTCTACGAAGAAGGCTAACCACGAATCGAAATTCTGAATAAGGAGTTCATATATGTCAGGATGCAAGCCCAGTAAGGCTCCGGTTGCAGGAGTTTCTTCCAAGAAAATCAAGATTGCCGTCGACCCGGTGACCCGTATTGAAGGTCATCTCAAGGTCGAGGTCGAGGTCAAGGATGGCAAGGTGGTCGAGGCCAAGTGTGTCGGCGGCATGTACCGTGGTTTTGAAAACATTCTGGTTGGTCGTGATCCCCGGGATGCTTCCCAGCTGACCCAGAGAATCTGTGGCGTCTGTCCCACAGCCCATGCCACGGCATCGGTTCTGGCTCTTGATGATGCTTTTGGCGTCAAGGTTCCCACCAACGGTCGCATTGCCCGTAACCTCATCCTTGGTGCCAACTATCTGCAGTCCCATATTCTGCATTTTTATCATCTGGCCGCCCTGGACTACGTCAAGGGCCCTGATGCCGCACCTTTCATTCCCCGGTATGACAATCCGGATCTGCTCACCGACCGGATCAAGGATGCCAAAAAGGCCGCAGCCGTCAACCAGTACGGTCTGGATCAGTACCTCAAGGCCCTTGAAATACGCCGCATCTGTCATGAAATGGTCGCCCTGCTGGGCGGCAGGATGCCCCATGTCCAGGGTATGGTTGCCGGTGGTACTACCGAAGCTCCGTCCAAGGAAAAGATCGCCAAGTACTACGCTCGGTTCAAGGAAGTCATCGCTTTTGTGAAGGACGAATATCTGCCTCTCATCTACACCCTTGGAACCGTGTATCCTGATCTTTTTGAAACCGGAGCCGGGTACAAGAACTGTGTTTCCTGGGGAGTCTTTCCCTTGAGTGATACGGATCCTCTGGATCTTCTGCTCAAGCGCGGTGCCTACATCGACGGCAAGGATGTTGAAGTCGATCCCGCCAAGATCAAGGAATATGTCGGTCACTCCTGGTTCAACCAGAGCAAGTCCGGTCTCAACTTTGCCGAGGGTGAAACCGTGCCCAATGTTGACAAGGCCGGTGCCTACAGCTTCATCAAATCTCCCCGCTATGCCGACAAGGCCTGTGAAGCAGGTCCTCTGGCCCGCATGTGGGTCACCAACCCCGAGCTCAGTGAAGTCGGTCAGAAGATGCTCAAGGAAAAATACGGCATCAATGCCAAAAAGGTCCGCGACCTGGGCGACAAGGCCTTCTCCATCATGGGCCGTCACGTGGCCCGTGCCGAGGAAACCCTGTATGTTGCCAATGCCATAGCCGGCTGGCTCAAGCAGATCGTTCCCGGTGAATCCACCTACATGGAATATGAAGTGCCCGAGTCCGGCGAAGGGCTTGGCATGACCGAGGCTCCTCGTGGCGCCCTGCTCCACTATGTTGATGTCAAGGATCAGAAGATCAGCAACTACCAGATCATTTCCGCTACCATCTGGAACGCCAACCCCATGGATGACATGGGTCAGCGCGGACCCATTGAGGAATGTCTGGTGGGTATTCCTGTTCCCGATCCCAAGAACCCCGTCAACGTGGGCCGGTTGATCCGTGCCTTTGATCCGTGACTGGGCTGTGCCGTGCACGTGCTGCACGCTGAAACCGGTGAAGAGAACGTCGTTACCTACGACTGCATCTAAACCTCGTGCTGGACAACCAGCGCCCAAAGAACCTAAAAGGCCGGATCTTGTCCGGCCTTTTTTCGTATCCGTCAGCAAGGCATTTGTAATTGTGGAGATTGTGCGATGAAAGAATTGCTTGTTCTCGGGGTGGGAAATCTTCTGCTCATGGACGAAGGCGTGGGGGTCTATGCGGTTCAGGAACTGCAAAAGGAAGCAGACTGGCCGTTGGACCGGGTGGATTTTATTGATGGGGGAACCTTTACCCAGGATATTTTTTATCTGTTTCAGGAATATGAAAAACTTCTGGTTCTCGATGCGGTACGGGGTGGTCGAGAGCCAGGAACCATCTATCGGCATGAAGAAAAGGATCTGCGGGAAAACAAGAACCAGGCCCTTTCGCTTCACGACATTGATCTGCTGGACTCCCTGAAGATGGCTGAACTGCTGGGCAACAAACCGGAACTCACGGTGCTGGGAATCGAGCCCAAGGAACTGAATACGTGGAAAATGGAAATGACCCCTGTGTTGCAAAAGGCCTTTCCCCGGTACATGGATATTGTCCGTCGGGAAATCCGGGCTTTGCTCAACCTGTGATCGTTCAAGGAGCACAAACAGTGAAAAAAATTGTGGTATCCGTCTTGGGGCAGGATCGTCCGGGGATTGTGGCTACTGTCTCGAACATTCTTTATGCCCATGGGTGCAATATCGAGGATATTTCCCAGACCATTTTACAGGCCGAGTTTGCGGCCATCCTGTTGGTTGATTGTCCCTCGTCCTGTCTGGATAATCTCAAGGCTGACCTCAAGCAGGCACTGGAGCCTTTGGAGTTAAGCGTCATCGTTCGCACGGCTGCCTCCCCCCCAAAGCGGGGAGCACAGCCGACCAAGCCCCTTGTCGTGACCACCAGCGGGCCCGATTGCCAGGGACAGGTAGCCAGGGTGTCCGAGGTTATCAAGCGGGCAGGTGGCAATATCAGCGAACTCAAGGCCGTCAGCCACATGGAAACGGATGATCCCCGTTTTATCATGATTTTCGAGATTGATTTCCCTGCGTCCCTGGATCATGCCATGCTTCGGCGTGATCTTGAGGCAACATGTCGCGAGCTCGGACTTGATTATTCCGTGCAGCATCGGGAAATTTTCGAATGCATCAACCGGATCTGAGCTGAATCAGACACAATCTGCCCTATATTAGGCTGCCATTGTTTGAAATGAGGAATGAAGATGCTTACTGAACGTGAAGTCCTGTCAACCATAGAGATGGTCAAAAACGAACACCTGGATGTGCGTACTGTTACCCTGGGCATCAATTTGTTTGATTGTGCCTCGGATGATGTGCACCGTTTTCAGGATGCCATCTATGAGCGGATAACCGGTCTGGCCGCTGATCTGGTCAAGGTCTGCGATGAATTCGGGGATATATACGGCATTCCCATCGTCAACAAACGCATTGCCATCAGTCCCATTGGTGTGGTGGGCGCCCCGTTTGCGGCTCCCCAGATGGTTTCCATAGCCAGGACCCTGGACCAGGCCGCCAAGGAAGTGAATATTGACTTCATTGGCGGATTCGGATGTCTCGTGCAAAAGGGGATGGCGTCGGGGGATATGGCCCTGATCGAGTCCATTCCCGAGGCCCTTACCGTGACCGAGCGCATCTGCGCTTCCGTGAACGTGGCCACCACCCGGGCCGGGATCAATATGGATGCAGTGGCCAAAATGGGCCACATCATCAAGCGTGCTGCAGACATGACCGCCGACAGGGATGGCCTGGCCTGTGCCAAACTGTGCGTATTTGCCAACATTCCCGAAGATGTGCCCTTCATGGCCGGGGCGTACCTGGGCGTAGGGGAACCCTCTTCGGTGATCAATGTGGGAGTCAGCGGACCTGGCGTTGTGAAAAAGGCCATTGATCGTGTCCTGGCGAGCAACCCTGATGCCTCCCTGGGCGAGATTTCCGAGGTCATCAAGCAGACCGCCTACAAGGTTACCCGGGCCGGGCAGCTCATCGGCAAGAATGTGGCCGACAGGCTGGGCGTACAATTCGGGATCGTGGATCTTTCCCTGGCCCCGACTCCCAATGTGGGGGACAGTGTGGGGGAAATTTTTCAGGCCATTGGTCTGCGCAATATTGGTGTGCCCGGTTCCACGGCCATTCTGGCCATGCTCAATGATGCGGTGAAAAAGGGCGGAGCCTTTGCCAGTTCCCGGGTGGGCGGACTCAGTGGAGCCTTTATTCCCGTGACCGAAGATCTGAATATTGCAGGGGCAGCCAGTTGTGGCGATCTTTGCCTGGAAAAACTTGAGGCCATGACCGCGGTCTGTTCGGTTGGTCTGGACATGGTTGCCCTGCCCGGGGATACCCCGGCTGAAACCCTTTCGGCCATTATTGCCGATGAAATGGCCATTGGCATGATCAACAAGAAGACCACGGCCACACGCATTATTCCCGTGCCCGGCAAAAAGGCCGGGGAAATGGCCCGATTCGGCGGATTGCTCGGCGAGGCCGAGATCATGCCGGTTCGTTCTCCAGGTGCTTCAAAGGTCTTTGTGCGTCGGGGCGGACTCATTCCCGCGCCCTTGCAGAGCATGATCAATTAACAAGCAGTTGACGGACGTCAGGCGACAGGGGAACCCGGCAAAAACGTTGTCATTCCTGGATTGATCCCTTGGTCCTGAAGGATGGACTGTCTTGCCTTTGGAAGGAATTTTGGATACACGACAATGATTCATGGCCGGTTGGCCGCAGCCAGATGTACCTGATATGTGCCGAGTAAAGGGAGAGAAGAATGGAAGCCCGTGAACAGGATATGCAGACGGAAAATCAGAGTGTGAACTACGCCGAAGACGTGCAAAAGGACTTGATCGACACCCGCAAGGATTCGGGCAAGGTGGCCATTGCCATCTCCATCATGTCCATCATATTGCTGGTGGTTTTTTATTTCGGGTTCAGGCAGAATTTTACCGAACTCAGGCACAAGGTGGAGGCCTTAAACGGTCTGCAATCACGTGTGGTGACCCTTGAACAGGATGTTGCCGCCCTCAAGACCCTGCCTCAAAAAACCAAATACATGCTCATGGGCACCATGACCCAGGAAATGGCCAACAAGGCCGCCTATCTGGGCACTCAGGCCGCATCCAAGGAACAGGCCGCCAAGATTCTTCAGGCCCGGCAGCTTCTTGATGATATCCAGAAGGAATTTGCTGCGGCTGCCCAATAACTTTTCATGCATGGCGCTTGCAATCCCGGAAGATTTCTTCCGGGATTTTTTTTATGGCGCAACCAGGGACGTCTTGGGGGGGGTGATGATGAAAGTCTTTTTACAGCAGGTTGATTCCTATGAACATGTGGAGCCGGTGGTATTTCGGCTTCTGGAGGCTCTGCCGGTTGTTGTCCCTTCCACCGGCTATGTGCTCATCAAGCCCAATCTGATTTCCTCGCGCAAGGCAACCCTTGCCTGCACCCATCCGGCCGTGGTGCGGGCGGTGGCCAGGTATTTTCTTTCCAAGGGATGTCGCGGGGTCATTGGTGATTCACCGGCCTTTGGTTCGGCCCGCAAGGTTGCCAAAGCCTGCGGTCTGCTGGAAGCTCTTCAGGATCTGGATGTGGAACTGGTGACCCTGGACGTTCCGGTTACCAAACATTTCGGTCATTTTACTTCCGGAATTTCCCGCAAGGCCCTGGAAGCCGCTTTGGTGGTCAATCTTCCCAAGCTCAAGGCTCATTGTCAGATGCGTATATCCGCAGGCGTGAAAAATCTTTTCGGTACGGTTTGCGGATTCAGGAAACCCCTTATCCACTGCAGGCACGGCGACCGCAAGGGGCAGTTTCCTGCCTTTTTTGTCCATCTCATGCGCGCGCTTCCCCCCACCCTTTCTCTTGTGGACGGCATCATTGCCATGCACAAAACCGGGCCGACCCATGGGGAACCTTTTGACTGCTCCATGGTGGGTGCCAGTATGGATACCGTTGCATTGGATACGGCTGTTTATGAAATGTTGGGGTTGCAGCCCAGGGATGTGCCCATCTGGAGGGAATGTGTGCGTCAGGATATTGCCGGGGCATTTCCCGAAAACGTGGTGTATCCCTGGATGACTCCACGGGATTTTGTCCTGGACGGATTTGAGGTGCCCCAAAATCTGCAGCCCCAAGCCTTTGGTCTCCGACGGCTGATGCGAAGCCTGTACCGGCGGCGCATGGAATAGAAGCGGGGTTAGTGGGGTCTGGTGGAGGCAAATGCTGATGGCAGATCCCTGATTTCCCGGTAATGCATGGCCCCAAAGAGGATCAGGGCGGTGATGGCGCCCAAACCGTCGGCGAGCATATCCTTTTGCGCATCCCAGGGATCTCCCTGAACACCGAGGAAGGCCATTCCGGCATCAGGGTCCATGATCATCACAAAGATCCATTCCAGGATTTCATACCCGGCAGCCACGAAAAAGATGAAGAAAAGGGGAAACAGCATGAGGATGGTTCTGGAGACGACCCATCGGCGGTGCAGGAGAAGCTCGGCAGCGGCAAAGGCGTAAAAGCCCACGCTGAAATGGGCGATGCGGTCAAAATGGTTGCGTGTGAACCCGAAGGTATCCGTGATCAGGTCAAAAGGAACCCGGGAAAAGGTGTAATGGGCCCCGATGGTATGCAAAAAGATCAAAACCGCCATGAGGCCGTAGGCTGTGTCCGAGAACCGGTGTTTCCTGAAGGTCAGAACCAGGCCGAGAACAATGAGCACTATGGGCAGATTTTCGGCCACCCAGACTCCCCGGTCGTAGGGGGCATATCCCAGAAGAAGAAAAATCAGGATATAGATGCCCAGAAGAAGATGGGGGATGCCCAGGGGACAAAGGGGCATGGAGGTGAACATATCCTGATGGTCACGTTTCATGATTTGTGTCCCTGATTGCGGTTCTGGTTGTGAGGAGCTGATGCCTGGGAGCAACGTGCGAGCATGCGGCGCAGGGTATCCTTGGAAATGCCCAGTTCTCGGCAGGTTTGCATCTTTTTGCCCTTGTTGCGGGCAAGAGCGTCCATAACCGCCTTGCATTTGATATCCTCCAGTGTCCTGGGGGATGATGCTGCATCATGGGCAGACGGCGGGGCGGGCTGATTGGGCTGCAGATATTCCGGAAGATGTTCCACCTGGATGAATCCCGAGGAACACAGGATGAACGCATACTCGAGGATATTTTCCAGTTCCCTGATGTTTCCCGGGAAGTCGCAACGCATGAGCAGGGCGAGCACGTCTTCCGAGACACCCAGAATGTCCTTTCCCTGGAGAAGATTGAGCCGCTGGATGAAGTGATCAATGAGCAGGGGAAGATCTTCCCGCCGTTTTCTCAAAGGCGGCAGTTCCAGCTGGACCACATTGAGACGGTAGTAGAGATCCAGACGGAAGCGTTCCTGCTGGACCAGGTCCATGAGGTTCTTGTTGGATGCCGCAATGATCCGGACGTCCGTTTTTTCGCTGCGGGTGGCACCAAGGGGTTCATAGGTTTTTTCCTGAAGCACCCTGAGAAGCTTCACCTGGATGGAAAGGGGCATGTCCCCGATTTCATCCAGAAAGAGGGTGCCCCCATGGGCGAGCTTGAAGCGGCCGGGTTTGTCCTTTTTGGCGTCAGTAAAGGCACCGGCCTTGTAGCCGAAGAGTTCCGATTCCAGCAGATTTTCCGGAAGGGCGCCGCAATTGACGCATACGAGGGGGCCGGATTTTCGGGGGCTCAGGTTGTGAATGGCCCTGGCAAAGAGTTCCTTGCCGGTTCCTGATTCTCCGGTAAGCAGTACCGTGGCCGGATTTTTGGCAATTTGCGGCAAGATGGCGAAAATTTTGGAAATGGCCGGGCTTTTACCGACAATATCCTCAAAGGTGTACTTGCCCCTGAGGCTGCGGCGCATCTGGGCAATGGCACTCAAATCCCTGAAAGTTTCGACTCCGCCAATGATTCGTCCCTGCCTGTCGTGCAGGGGGGCTGCGCTGATGCTCACGGGAATCTTTTTGCCGTCAGGGCGGATGATGAAGATGGACTTGTTGGCAATGGGCTGCTGTTGTTCCATGCTTCGTCCAAGGGCGCATGCTCCGTCACAAATGCTTGATCTGAAAACTTCCCAGCATTTTCTGCCCCTGGCATCCTCTGGCGCGATCTTGGTGATCCGGGAAGCTGCCGTGTTGAAGTAGGTGATGTTCCATTCCAGATCCACGGTGAATACCCCGTCACCAATACTGTCCAAAATGGCCTCACACGGCAGTTCCTTGGGAAAATGCATAATTGGAGCCCGTTTCCGGGTAGATGTTAGGCTTTTTTGGTCGCCACTTCCTGACGAAGCCACTCATACCAGGCATCCATGCCTTCGCCGGTGCGTGCGGAAACCGGAAATACCTTGATATCCTTGTTCAGCTGGCTGGCAAAGCGGGTGGCCCGCTCCAGGCTGAAATCCACATAGGGGAGCAGATCAATCTTGTTCAGGATCATGACCTTGGATTCGGCAAACATGAGGGGATATTTTTCAGGCTTATCATCCCCTTCGGTGACGCTCAGGATGGTTACCTTGTAATCCTCTCCCACTTCGAATTCCGCCGGACAGACCAGATTGCCCACATTTTCCACGAACAAGATGTCCGTATCGTCAAGTTGCATCTGATTGCAGGCCTGCAGCACCATGGAACTGTCCAGATGACACCCGCCATCGGTATTGATCTGCAGGGCCTGGGCTCCTGTTGCCGCAACCCGTTTGGCGTCGTTGGAAGTCATGACGTCACCTTCGATGACCGCCATGGTGAATTCTTCCTTGAGGTCGGTGAGGGTTCTTTCAAGAAGAGTGGTCTTGCCCGATCCCGGGGAGCTCATGAGATTGAGGGTGAGGATGTGCATCTGCCGAAACATGTTTCTCAATTGTTCGGAGATGCGGTCATTGGCTTCGAGGATGTTTCTGATAACGGGTATTTCCATGTAGCTTCTCTCCTTGCTGGTCTTGTGCGGACAACGTGGGATGATCAGGCCGGACCGGTTTCAATGAACCGGAATGAATTTCCCGGGCTGGGTGCGCCTGATCCGGTTTATTCGGCCTCAATACTTTCAATATACAATTCTTTTCCGCTGAGGATTTCATGGCCCAATTCCGCCCCGCATTGGGGACAGGTCATCAGGTAGATATCATCCTCAACAGGGGAGAATTCCAATTTGCATTGGCAGCATCTGACCCTGGTGGGAATCTCTTCCATTTCCAGCCGGACCCCCTCCATGGGGGTATCCACGGTCAAGGCCTTGAATGCCATGTCCAGGGCCTCGGGGACCACGGAAGCCATCTGACCGTGAACGATCTTGATGGACAACAGCTTGGTCACGTTGTTCTTGGCCATCTCTTCCTTGATGATGTCGAGCAACCCTTCGGCTATGGACAGTTCATGCATGACAGGCTCCGTGGATAAAATTGATGAACATGGCACGGATAGTTATTTTTTGGCTGGTAAACAAGCCTTTTTTATCCCCAAAGGCCATCCCTGGCCCATGCATCCCGACTGTTTGCCTGATCAGACGAAAATACCGTGCAGTCTGGCATGGCATTGGGGACATCTGCCATGGACAAGCTCATTGGTCCTGATCCCGAAACCGTAACGTTCCACACACAAGGCCCCGCAATCCGGGCAGTACGTGTTTTCATCCCCGGTACCTGGAATATTGCCTTCATAAACATGGGCAAGCCCCCTGGAAAGGCCGATTTGCCGTGCTTTGCGAAGGGTCGTGATGGGTGTTGGAGGAACATCGGTCATCAGATAGGTCGGATGAAACCGGGTCACATGCCAGGGAATATGAGGGTCCACGGAAACAATGAAATCCGCAATGCGTTCCAGTTCCTGGTCGCTGTCGTTATGCCCGGGAATGATTAACGTGGTCACTTCCACCCAGACACCAGCTTCATGCATGGTTCTGACCGTATCCAGAACCGGTTCAAGGCTGGCTTTGCACACGTCTTTGTAAAAAGATTGCGAAAATCCCTTGATGTCGATGTTGATGGCATCAAGATACGGGGCAATATATTCGGCTGCCTCGCGGGTCATGTACCCATTGCTCACAAAAATATTGCCGATGCCGTGTTGGGCAGCCTGTTTGGCCGTGTCGTGGGCAAATTCCATGAACACGGTTGGTTCGTTGTAGGTGTAGGCTATGGATGCACATCCATGGGCCCGAGCCTGGTCTACGATCTCCTGGGGGGTGCGCTTCTGTCCCACGATGGACCCGCCATGTTCCTGGGGAAATTGGGAAATATCCGCATTTTGACAATGGGTACAGTGGAAATTGCATCCCACGGTTCCAATGGAAAAGGTCGTGGAGCCGGGAAGGTAGTGGAAAAGAGGTTTTTTTTCAACAGGATCAACATGTTCGGCAATGATTGTTCCGTAAACCAGGGAAACGAGTTTGCCGTCCCGGTTTTCCCGGACTCCGCACAACCCCCGATGCCTGTTTCGGATAACGCATCGGTGGGCACAGAGACCACAACGGATCGTGTCGGCGTTGTACTGTTCATAGAGCACGGCTTCCTGCATAGGGCGCCTCCTTCAATGGTCACGGGTGGAAGATTGTAACAGCAACCATCCCCACGTTCCAGGCTTTTGCTAAGGGTAGAGTATGAAGGGGCTTTGAGCAACTTTTTTGCATCTCATGGCTTGAAAAGCCGTATAAAAAAACGGGTCCCCTGGGAAACATACCCAAAGGACCCGTTGATCATAACAAGCAGGGATCAATGTCTATTTTTCAAAGACGATATACCCGACATTTTCATCAAGGTGATCCATTTCCGTATCTGCTGACTGTTCTTCCTCAATCATCATTTTCACGGTTTTGGTTGTGAGCTTGTCGTAACGCACACCGGACGGATTGTCGCCATGCATGGTCTGCATGGCAGCCATAAGGGCCGGAGTGCGGTCAAAGGGGGCATCAAAGGTAACGGTGGAAAAGGCGCTGTCAATGGCAGATCCTGTCGTTCCTACCTGGAATGCCTGCTGGTCAATAACGCCAGCGGAAGGCTCCCACGCGATGTAGGAAACGGTTTCCGTGCCATGGTTTTGATCGCTCTTTTCCTGTTCCTGGATGCTTGTTTCAAATCCTGTTGCCGTAATGTTCTGCATCCGTGTGATAACAGCCGCATTGTCGTTCGTTGATGTAATACACGTAAGCACAACGGGTGCGGTTGTCAGGGCTTTGTCAAAGGTAACGGGGACAAATGCGTTGGTGACCCGAACCTGGGTGCTTCCCGCACTGATCATGGTTCCATCGGCAAGCACGTGGGTTCCCTTTTCTGCGACGATATATCCAATGGTTTCGGTCGTGTGAGTGCCATCCAGATAATCCCATTCCTGAACCATGATTTCGCAACCACGTGTTGTGAGGTTTCGGATTCTGATGACCGAAGGGTGATAGCCAGCATAGGATATGCCAGAGGCAATAACAACGGGATCAGTGTAGGTCTTGTCAAATGTGATGGTTGTCCATTCATGATCCACGGAGACCTCACCCAATTCAATATTCATGGCAGTGCCGGGCTCCTGCTGGGAGTCATCCGGATCGGTCGGGGGATCAGAGGGTTCCTGGCCGCCATTGTCAGAGTCCTGAATGGTGGCAGAACCAGCGGTAAAGGCCAGATAGCCGATACATTCGTTGTAATGATCCATTTCGCTGTCTTTGGATTGTTCTTCAACGACTTGGATATCGATTCTGTTGATGGTTTTGTCGGTATATCTCAATGTAGAAGGGTTGCTTCCAGAACAGGTCTGCATCTCGGCTACAAACACGGGAGATGATGTGAATTGGGTGTCCAGATATTGGGTCTGAAACCCATTGCCAAACAATTGATGTGAATTTTTGACCTCAAAGGCAATATCACCGCATTGCCCCTGGGATTCTTCCCAGGCAATGTACATGACGGTTTCCGCAGCATGCACCTGGTCAGCATTTTCTTCTTCCTGCATCTTGTACTGGAATCCCTTGGTGGAAATGTTTTTCATTCTTCCGGCTACACCTGCCTCATCTTCAACCGTGGCAATGCTGGTGACCACCACGGGAACCGTGGAAAATTCAGTGCCGAATTGGACGTTTTCAAAGGAAGTTGTCCGGTTGGTTCTGAAACTGTCGGCCCGAATCATGGTTCCGTCATCAAGGGTATGGAGACCACGTTCCACCACTACAAACCCGATGGTTTCCGTTTTGTGGATACCGTCGAGGTAATCCCATTCCTGAACGCGAATCTGAAATCCCGAGGGGCTGACATTGCGTATGCGGATGACCGAAGGATCGCTTCCCACAAAGCCCATGAGGTTGGCAATGACTATGGGATCGGAAAAGGTCTGGCTCAGTTCCACGGTGGTCCAGTTGTGATCCACGTCCACCTCACCGGTTTCCATGCGTAACCGGCCCTGGGAGACCGGCTCCGGATCAGGTGTCGGGGTATCTGTCGTGGGCACCGTATAGCTGACCTCTTGGGAATAATCACTTTCATTTCCATAGAGGTCATAGGCCGTGGCCGCAAAAAAATAGGTTTCTCCTTCCTGAAGGTCGTCCGTAACGTATCTGGTGATGTTGCCAACATCTTCGATGTATTGATAGTCACGGCTTTTGGTTCCGTAATGAACGCGATAACCATTCAGGTTCTTATCGCTATTGGCGTTCCAGCTAATGGTTACCGCGGTTGCTCGTGCGGGCATTGCATGAACAACAAAAACGGCTAGAAAACAAATCAAGATCAGGCTGGGTGTTCGTTGTAATGGCATGGCTGCCTCCTCCTCATGATGGTTGCACCGGGAGATGCAGCGTGTCATCGTTTGTCTGACCATCCCCGGCAGCCCCACTGCCTTGTTCATGATGAACGTAGGCGGTAGCTTTGCGTCCCATTTTTTCAAATGGTTTGCCTTTGTCTGGGGGAGGCATAAGCAAGCCGTGGTCCAACCGGACCGGTTAGACTTTTTTTGTCGGCTTTTTGTAGGATAATTGACTGTAACCATGAAGGGTTTTTTCATGCGTCCCGCATCGTCCCAATAAGACATCATGGAAAAGTCGGGGGAACTATTACCATAATCGCTTACTAATATGTAAGACAATCGGTAAATCCTTGGTTGCAGCAGCCATGTTCGGCAATCATTGTGAAGAACATATTGAAATGATTTTGTTTTTGATGAAATTCTTGTCTGTATGCCTGTATCCGAAGTATGTTTCAGACGTGCTCAGATAGTGCCGCAGCATGGACTGGATGTTCCCCGCGAGCGTGTTATGGGAAATTCGGGAATAAGCTGGCCGTATCCTCTGTTGTCCCTCGGTCATGAGCTGCATCCAGTGATTTGTGGCATGCTGAGCGAACAGGAAAAAAAGACGCATGCGCCCGATAATTGCATGGATTACAAGAGGGAAAGATGACGTTTTCAATGAGTTTGAAAAATACGCTGTTTCATGGTTTTTTTATGTTTTGCTTGATGTACCAGTCTGCAAGAGCATGATAGCATTTGTCAGCAATCATGGTCGTTAACAACCTGTTGTGCACCGAACACCCGGATGACCATGCCATGGTCTGCCTAGTTTTTGTTCACAGTCATCATATCTGGAAAGGGCAGAAGATGGGTGAGTGGGGGGTGAAACAGGACACATAACGAGTGAGGAGTGATGGGAAGAATTCTAGTCATAGATCCATTACAGCGTCATGAATCCTTTTTGCGTCAGCATGCAGGCAAGGATCATGAACTGGATTATCCGGAATCGGTTGATGCCTGCTTCAAGGCCTTGAAAAACCGAGGCTATGATATTGTTCTCATTTGTTTTGACGAGCAGCATGCTGAGGACCAGAAGATCCTGCAGGAGGTTCAATCCCAGTTGGTCCATACCCCTGTGATCATTTTTGGTACTCACCTGGAGGCAGAAACCATTGTCAATGCCGTGAAGAAAGGTGTCTTTGATTGCATTGTCCTGCCCACCTCGGGTGAAAAAATCAGATTGGTGTTTTCCAGGGCCATTGAGCACCGTCAGCTTCGAGACGAGATTGACTATTTAAGGCATGACCAGGGATTTGTATACGATTTCAATAAGATAATTGCTGAAAGCGCGGTCATGCGCGAGGTGATGGCCACCCTTAAAAAATTTGCCGCAACAGACGCAACCATTCTCATGACCGGGGAAACCGGAACCGGCAAAAGTTTTTTGTCTGGTTTGGTGCATTTCAACAGCGGGCGCCGGACCAAGTCATTCATTACCATCAATTGTGCCAACATCCCGGAAACGTTGCTGGAAAGCGAATTGTTCGGTCATGAACGCGGAGCATTTACCGGAGCTGACAAGGTGCGCGTTGGGCGGCTGGAGCAGGGAAACGGGGGTACAGTTTTTCTGGACGAAATTGGGGAAATGGTTCCCTCGTTGCAAGCCAAGCTGCTTCGTGTGCTTGAGGAGAAAAGTTTTGAACGTCTCGGGGGGAACCGAACCATTGTTTCGGATGTCAGGATCATAGCAGCAACCAACCGTGAGTTGGAAGATTTGATACACCATGGTTCCTTTCGCCAGGACTTGTATTACAGGTTGAATGTTTTGCGCATCCATCTGCCGCCCCTGCGGGAGAGAAAGGATTGTATTGTTCCTCTTGCCCAATACATGCTGGACAAGATAGTGCGCGACTTGAAAAAAAAGATTGTTGGATTTGCTCCTGATGTTCTGGATGCCTTTCTTGCCTATCCCTGGCCCGGGAATCTGCGCCAGTTGAAGAATGTGATCGAACGCGCGGCCATTTTGGAGGATACGGATCATATTCGTATGCAAAATATCGTACTTTCGGAAAAAAATGCCCTTGGGGTCACGAGGATGCAGCACTCCAGTGCCGACGTTAAACAGCAGGAATCTGTCCCCACGCTCAAGGATTTGGAGCGGGAGGTTATTCTTGATGCCCTTGAGCAAAACGGGTGGGTTCAGAAAAAGGCAGCCGAGCGGCTGGGGGTGAGTCCGCGGGCCCTCAATTACAAGATCAAGAAGTTCGGGATCACGCACCGATCATGGCCGAGACATCGGTGATCAAAAGGAAGGTGTCAGCAGGTTCGATACAGAACAATACCGGCAAGGATGATGACAAAAAGGCTGGCACAGCTCATGCTCAGTTTCCAGACAGCGGGTTTGTGAGGTCGGTTGTCGTCTTCAGGGTCGTCGGGAGGTGCCGGGTCATGGTGGGGCAGGCTCACAGGGCTGGGCTTGTCCAGTGATGCCTGTATCACAGGGGTCGGTTGGGTATCCTGTTTTCGGGATGCCTGGATCGTGCGTTTCAGGGCCAGATAGGTTTCCTTGATTCTGGTGTACTGGATTTGAGACGCATCAGCCTTTTCCCGTTCCAGCTTCAATTGTTCCTTGAGGGTGGTTATCAGTTTGTCCTGAAAAGAGGTTGCCCTGTTCTCCAGCTCCTGCATTTGCCATTGCACCTGCAGGGAAAGTTTTTCCACTGTTCGTTCTAGAGTGGCTATGCGCTGCAGCAATGCGCTGGCATCCTGGTCTTTGGCAAGAGAATTCGGGGGGGCTGGTTCGCCAGGGGTGGCAACAGAATTGATCCCTATTCCCTGCTTGTCCGCAGCTACCTGTTCAATGATCGCGGGTTCAATGGAAGTCAGTTCATCGGCAAATCCGTAGACCAGGGCTGCGTCACAAAGAAGATTGATGGCGCGGGGAATGCCCCCGGAAAATTCGTGAATCAGATCAACGGCTTGAGGGGTGAACAGGTTGGGGTTGCCGCCGGCCTTGTCAAGCCTGAAGGCAATGTAGTTGCCCACTTCCTCGCGAGAAAGGGGACCAAGATGATAGTTGACGGCAATGCGCTGGGTCAGTTGGGCTAGTTCGGGACGCTTGATTTTTGCCTTGAGCTCGGGTTGGCCCACAAGCATGATCTGCAAGAGCATGTTGGATTCGCTTTGCAGGTTGGAGAGCATGCGAACCTCTTCAAGGACTTCCATGGAAAGATTTTGGGCCTCATCAATGACAATGACAACCTTGCGGTTTTGTGCGTATTTCTCGATGAGAAAATCATTCAGTATATCAAGATTTTTGGATTTGTCATTCGCTTCATGGGGCAGCTCGAATTCCGACAGAATCATTTCGATGAGCTGATTGCCCGATATCTGGGTGTTGAAAATGACCGCCACTTCCATGTTCATGTCGATTTGACGGAGGATGTGCCGGATAAGGGTGGTCTTGCCCGTTCCAATCTCACCGGTAAGCAGGATGAATCCCAGATTTTCCGAAATGCCATACTGGAGATACGTGAGCGCCAACTGATGTTTTGACGTCATGTACAGACAGTCCGGATTGGGAACGATACTGAAAGGTTTGGCGGTGAGCCCGTAGAAATCCTTATACATGTGCAGTCCCCAAGGCTAGGAAGCCTTGTTCATGACCAGGCCGACAACGTCCTTCCCATTGAGCATTTCCAGGGCCTTTTTGATTTTGTCCTTGGAGGCGTTTCCCTCTTCCACCACAAGAATGATCGCGTCTACGTACGATGAAAAGAGGAGGGCATCGGGGTTGTTCACCAGTGAAGGACAATCGAAAATGACGTACCGGTCGGTATATCTTGTCTTGAGCTCATGCACCAATGAGTTCATTTTCGGCGCGCTGAGCAGTTCCGTGGATTCCCTGCTGCGTTTTCCTGCCGGCAGGACAACGATGTTTTCCATGCCCTCGGGGTGAACCAGAAGGGTGTCCAGTGAGATGTCGTTGATCAGGTAGTCGGTAAGTCCATGGCGTTGATCAAGCCCCAGATAGGTGCTGATGTCCGGATTGCGAAGATCCATATCCACGAGCAGGGAGGTCTGCACGGCATGGCGGGCAATGCTCAATGCCAGGTTGATGGCCGTTGTGGTTTTGCCTTCGCGAGGTATGGAACTGGTGACCATGAGCGCATTCTGATTGCGTCCCCGGGTTCGCGACATGACCTGCGTACGAAGCAGACTATAATAATCCGTGATGTCCGGGTCCTCAATGGCGGTCATGATCCTGAATTTTTCCAGATCACGTGATGACAGGGAATGGATTCGGGTCTTCGTATAGACAATGGGTTTTTGTTGAATGGAAGGGGCCTTGTCCTGGTACGCCGAAGCGTTGAGAAATTCGGATGATGTCTGATTCTGGTGGGCTTTTTCAAGGGCCTTTGCGATTTTGCTCATGGGTATCTCGGGGGTTGAAGGTACGGATCTTGTTCTCAAATGCTGGGCCTGCGCAGCCTGTTTGTGCGACGGTTTGAGGCTTCGGGTTACGAGGTGCTACGGGTGCCAATCGCTTCCTGTCTTCTTTGCAATGCGGCGCGCAGGCGTTGCAGGCGGGCGCAATGTGTACCGGCATGGTGGAAACGGCGATACGAACCTCATACCATCGCCTTCTAGAACATGATATTGAACTTGTGACTCAACTGGATCCAGAGCACATTGAGGGGCCGATAGAACAGGTGGACGACAAGCAGGCCGGCAACAACAGTCAGGATGATTCCCGATGGGATCGCAAACATCTTCATTTTCCTGAACATCTTTTCCCGTGAGGTGGCTATTACGGGAATGACGGCCATGACAGGCTGACCAGCCAGTTCCGCAAGCTCGTGGGCATCATGCACGCTGTGATCAAGGTTTTCCGCCACGGCCACCATGGCCAGTCCCCCTGCAAAGGCCAGGGCGCATCCCAGGAACAGAATCGCCAGCCTGTTGGGGCTTGAAGGCTTTTCCGGAACAAAAGGAGGAGAAATGATGGTCATTTTTTCGGCCATCCGGTCCTCTTCAAGCATGAGAGCCTGTTGGGCGACCATGAGTCGTGCCGAAATGGTCTCGAATTGTTGTTGCGCGTTGGCATAACCCCGCATGAGCGCTTTGTATTCCTGTTCGATCCTGGGGGTGTTTTCCACTCGTTTGGCGTACAGCGCATAATTTTTTTTCAGGTCCCGGAGATCTTTTTTGGTTTCCCTGATATCAATGGCGATTTTCTGAATTTGGTGGGCCGTGTTCAGATACACCGGGTTGTTGGGCCGGAGTTTGGGTGCTTGTGACGGGGTAACGGATTCCTGAGGAAGGGCCAGTTGCTCCTTGAGTGTCTTGATCTTTTTGTTCAGGGCGATCAGATCGGGGTGCAGGCTGGAATACTGTTTTTCCAGGATGACCTTTTGAGCCTGCAATTCCTGCAATTCTGCCTGGAGGTCGGGCCGGTTGTCGTACCCTGTTGAGTCATGCTCCAGGGCGGCAATCTTGTTTTTGAGGATGAGCATATCGGGATGGTTCTCTGAAAGGGTCGCCTTGAGCGCTGTATAACGACGCTTGAGCGTTGCAACATCCGTGTCTGATGCATTGTCAAAGATGTAGGGATCAATGGTTGCCAACTGCCCCTCAAGAAGAGCCTTGTGGTCCGTGATCCGTCGCAGTTCACTCTCCTTGAGTTCGATCTGCTGCGCCAGTCTTTCCATGGTGTTGCGATTACTTTGAATCATTTCGGGCAGTTCAGATGGATGCTTGTTTTTGAAAGCGGCAATGGCTTGTTCCTTTTCCGCTATTTCCATGCGCAGGGATTGCTGTTGCTTGGTTAGAAAGTCCACTGTTGTCTGGGCCTTGGCCTCCCTGTCATGCACGTTGGCTTCGAGAAATATCGAGGTCAGCTTGCTGGTGACCTTGGCAACCGTTTGGGGATCACGCCCAGTGAATCCGATTTCAAAGGCCGTGGTGGCAAGCTGGTCACTTCTCTTGCCCCACTGGGTGGTAATGGGGGTCAACTCGATGCTTTGACGAAGTTTTTCCACCAGTTCCTGATTGGTATGGTTCGCACGAATGTTTTCGTACAATCCATATTGGTCAATGATTTTGGACAGATTGGGAACACTGAGAACACGTTGGGACAGACTGTGCAGTCGTGCTTCAATGAGCCCCGTGATGGTGGACCGGACAAGATCTTCAGGAACCACTTGCGTTTCAATAAGAATGGTTGCCTTTGATGTGTATTTGGGTGGAATGACAAAGGCTATGAAGATGGAAATAATGATGATGCTGCATAGGGGAATGATAAAGTACCACTTTCTTCTTTTAAAAACTTTTTTGAAACTGTGCATGTTATCCTGCATGGCATCACCATTTTTGTATTGAAATTCAGTTGACGTGATTTATTTCTCATACGGAAAGGTCATTGTGTACATGACGTAGACCTTGTTTCTGGTTATGTCGCGATCAGCATCCCTGTCCGTATAGACACCATAACTGTATCCTGCTTTTATGAAGGAATTTTTGATTATTTCATACTGCAAATATGGTTCCATGCCATAATAGGTGTACCTTTCATCGTCATTGTCATCCGTGTCTGTCTGATCAGAGTAGACATAGACGCCTTGAACGCCATACAGCAAACGTTCACTTGCAAGATATTCGGCTGTAAGGTGGACCCGGTCACGATTCAGGTCATACCCGCGTGCCCCGGACGTGACATCCTTTTTGTATCCTCCGGCAACATTCCAGGTTTCTTCCTTCCAGGTCAGATCAAATCCCAGGGTGCCGCTTTCATCAAAAGTGGTCTGGTCGCCCGTGCCAATGAACACATCAAGGCCGCAATGCTCGTTGACCGCGTAGTTCGCTCCGGCAGACACATTGACGGATCGGGTCGTATCACTGTCGTCATTGACCTCGTTTTCATAAAACTGATCTGTGGAGACACTGAACCTGAGTTTGGTTCGTTCCGAAAAGCGGTATTTGCTCAAAAGGGAAAGCTTGTAATGGTCGTAATGATTTTCCCCTTCCTCCTTTTCATAGGAGCGGAGGTCCGCACTGGCAGCAATGCCCATGGTAAACAATTCCGTCAGATCACGTTCAACACTGGCCCCAAAGCTGTGGACCATGCTGTCACTATAGGTGTCATCATGGCTGTATCCCTGGTAGTCGGACCCTTTCACTTTGTAGCTTATGCGTGACCTGGTGCGCTCATCAATATCAAAGGTGAAATAGGGGGATACACCATACATGATGCGGTCCACACTATGAAGATCTTCACCTGTTTCTTCAAAAGAACGTTTTGAATTGGCATCATAAATAAAATTGTTTCTCATTCCGAATGAAAAACGTTCAGAAAAATCATGAAAAAGGTTGAGATCGTATGTCTGGTCAAAACCATCATATTCACTTTCTTTGTTATACCATGAATAATCGAGAATGCCGCTGAAATGAACTTTTGAAGTCATTGTTTCAGCATCATAGACAAGTCCTGAAATGATTGAATGGATGAAATCGTCTTCATCCGTGTATCCAACTTTTGTGTCATACGTTTCTTTTACTCCTATAGAGGGCACAAGTTTATATTTAAGAGCAAATGAAGGATTGGAAAGAAGCTGAATGCCTGCAATAACAAATAGGTAGAGTGCAATTTTATTTTTCATGGCAAAACCTTTTTTTAACGATATTTGCAAATGAATTGCATTGGTCGAATAACTGCCTGTAAAAAAGTATAGATTTTAAGGTTTGAAATATTCTTGTTGTATGTACAGCACATCAATCAGACATGCTTTTTGTGATGCGGTAATTGAATTATTGGTTGTTGTCCTGTTATTTACCGTGTTGCATGGACAAAGGTGTTGTTTGTCCATGCAACACGGTCTGGGCCTCTTCCTGGTGCATCAGGGAACAACCACGGTATCACCGGGTTTGAGAACGATATTGGACTCAAGGTCCTTGCCTTGGATGATTTTTTCATAATCCACGGGAATGGCGGTTTGTTTGCCGTTGACTTCCCTCAGCACGTGGATGTCGTCTCCTTCGGCAAAAGGAGTCAGCCCACCCGAAAGAGCAATGAGCTGCACAACGCTCAAGGGTGTTCCTTCCATGACAAAGGTGCCCTGCTTGTTGACCTTGCCCACAATGTACACCTTGGGACTTTTGATTTCATCCATGACCACGCTCACGGGTGCATCAGGGACGAATTTTTTGATTTTTTCCTGAATCATGTCCCGGACTTCGCTTACCGTGTGGCCGCTGGCCTGGATATCGCCGATAAGGGGAAAGGAGAATTTGCCGTCGGGCATGATCATGACCTTTCTGCTGAGGGTTTCATCCCTCCATACGGAGATATCCAGAACATCTTCGGGACCGAGTACAAAGGTTGGCAGGGTCTGGGCCATGCCGTGCACGGGCAGGCAGAACAGACAAATGAAGAGACTGGCGAGAAGCGGGCGAAGGACGAACATGGTGACAACTCCTTGTGTTCTGAGGGTGAAAGGACATGCATGGTTTTGGACTCTGTTACATCCTGACAGCAACATTGTCATGCAAACGGTACAAGAATGGTCCGGAAAAATTCGCATCGAACCGCGCATAAAAGATGATGCAAACTATAGTAGATAATGTATGTGAGAGCAAGGAACGTACCTGATTTTATCGCATTGATGAGATCGGGTGTTGTCATACCGCATGACATCCTGTTGTGTCGCCGTGTGGAACACCTTGCCACAGATGGTGCACATGTTCTGTAAGTGAATAGAATGGTGCACAAAACAGGTTCAAATGAACGACAAGTCAGATAATCTTGGATGGGTTGTGGTATGTTTTATGCTTTTAAAGAGCATTGTGAAGGCATCCAGGCAGGCGTAGCGTGAAGCACGGCTTCACGGGGCCATCATACCAACCCCTCAACACAACATTGTCGTTATATGCCTCGTTTACTCATTGTGGATGATGATCCTGAATTTTTGAACGCACTCGGTCGCGTATTGACCCACATGGGACAACGTCATGTGGGCACAAGGTCTCTTGCCGAAGGTATAAAGGAGGTCTTTGCCCATCCGTATGATCTTGTTTTGTTGGATGTGATTTTGCCTGATGGCAACGGATTGGAGGCGATCAGACATTTCCAGATGGCACCTTCCTCTCCGGAAGTGGTCATCATTACGGAATATGGTGATGGGGATGGTGCCGAGTTGGCACTGCGCAACGGGGCCTGGGACTATATTGAAAAACCCATTGCCATGACAACGTTGCGGACAATCTTGAAGCGTTCTCTGGAATACAGGAACAAGAAAAAGGAATTTCTCAGTCACAAGACCGTGCGAAGGGACAAGATAATCGGTACGAGCAGACAACTTATTGCTTCGCTGGAACAGCTTGCCAGAGCGGCACGCAGCAAGGGGAACGTGCTCATAACCGGTGAAACAGGAACCGGGAAAGAACTTTTTGCGCGGGCCATTCACGACAACAGCGATCGCAGGGACGGGCGCATGGTTGTTGTTGACTGCACGAATTTGCCCAGGGAACTGCGGGAGTCACTGCTTTTTGGTCATGTCAAGGGCGCTTTTACCGGGGCTCATGAATCGAAAATCGGATTGTTCAAGAATGCCGATGGAGGAACGATTTTTCTCGATGAAGTAGCCGAGCTCGCTTCCCCCCTTCAAAAATCCATGCTTCGGGTGTTGCAGGAAGGGCGATTTCGTCCTGTGGGCGCCAATGTCGAGGTTTCGAGCAGTTTCAGGGTCATAGCCGCAACCAATCAGAACCTGCGGAAAATGGTCGAGGATGGTGTCTTTCGCAAGGATTTGTATTATCGTCTGAACGCCCATAATTTGCATTTGCATCCCTTGCGGGAACGCAAGGAGGACATCCCTGTATTGACCCGGCATTACATGGAAGAGATCTGCAATGAGTACGGCATTGCCCTGAAATCGGTTTCAAGGGAATTGATGCGTGTTCTCTGTCGCTATACCTGGCCGGGAAACGTGCGTGAGCTGGTCAATACGGTGTATGCCTGCATTGATAACGCGTTGAATGAAAAGATAATCTACCCTCACCACCTTCCCCTTGACATTCGGGTGGCCGTGGCCAAGTCTTCCTTTTCCGGTAACGGCGGCCACAGCCCCTTGGAGAAGGAGCTGGATGTGACCGATCCCCAGATCTATATTCCGGAGCTGGAACCGGAAAACCTGCCTACCCTTAAAGAGGTCCGCAACAAAACGATTTCCACCCTTGAAGTTTCCTACCTGAGTGCCCTTGCCAGGGTTTCCTGTGGCAATGTCAGCAAGGCCTGCTCCATTTCAGGACTTTCCAGGGCCCGCCTTTATGAACTGTTCAAGAAGCATGATCTGAATATTCGCCATGGCAGGGCCTTCACCTAGTTGTTTGCCTGAACGTGAACGCGCGGCCCGGGAATACTCTTCCCAAGCCGCGCGTGTTTGCGTGCTTGCCGGGCAGGGACGGAGGCGGTGATACGCCTTTGTCGTTTCTGGAGGCGTCCATGCATGCCTCATCCCCTCCAGAGCGCCACGGTCCCATGCCGGCAAGATCCAAAACGTGTTCAGTCTGTCATTGCTTTTCCGTAGCCTTGGTCAGCATGGTGACATTGCTCTTGGTGAAGAATCCGGTGAAATCGCCGTATCTGTGAATATATTCGTTCACCAGCAACGTGTTGGGTGACATGGCCGAAAAGGTCTGTTTGAGGCCCTGATCCGGTGACCCGACCAGATCCACCAGAAATCCCATGCCGTCCTTTTTGAGTGCCTGGAAGGTTGTTTCAATGTGATCGGTTTCAAAGGCCATGTGGTGAACCCGGGTACCGTAGTTGTGGATATACAGTTCGGTTGGTCCGGAATGGTCTACATCCGTGAATGGCGCAATGCCCGAGGTAAAGACCATGGCAAATTCTCCGAGACGCAGTCGGGCCACGTTGGTGATGGAATTGAGGGATTCGACGTATATGGCGAATTCGAAATCATATTCGGTCATGTCCATGAATTCCAGAATGGCCTTGTCGCGTTCTTCGGCCCTCACCCGGGTGGCGCAATGGTCGAGACGGCCGATATGCGCCAGGTGGGGCAGATCGGGTTTGGCAAAGGAGATGTCTAGGGAACGGGCCTTGGTGCCCATGTAATTGCGTTCTTGGGTGTGCCATTCAATGAATCCCAGGGAATTGCCGGTGTAGGGGGATGGTCGGGATTGGATGAACGAGAAATGCGGGGCCCTGATGATTTCCTCGGTCATGAACTGTTTGCCCCGTTTTTTCTGGATGTCCACGTAGGCGGCAAGATCCTTGGTTCTGAAGACCAGGGTTTCCAGTCTGGTGTTGGGAAGATGCGCTGACTTGGGCCCTTGATTGAAAGGGGCAAACGGATTGACGCCGGGTTTGCCCGACGTGATCAGAAAATCCGCAGATCCCTGTTTTTGGAGCACGGCCACCTTGCGTGCCGTATCCTGGAAGGCAAGGCTGCAATCAAGGCCCGTATAACGAAGCAGTTCCTTGACTGCTGGTTCGAAACGATTCTCCTCGGTGTTGATGATGACGCATTCAAGCCCCCCCACAAGCCCGGAAAGACCGGCCTGACGCCGTTGACGCTTGACCTGGTCCACCTGTTCCAGAAGGCGTTCATCCGTATTGATGTGTTCATGACTCATGCTGCCCTCCATTGTTGGCTAGTTTTCCAGTCCCAGTCGCGTCGTTGTCAGATACCTTTGCCCCCGGGATCTGACGATGTTTAAAATGGTCTCCCGGTCGTCAAGGTTCGAGGAGGCAATGATTTTCTCAATGCGTCGAAGATGTTTGCGTTCCTGCAAATCCGCATGGATCACGTCCAGAATGTTCCTCAGTTTGCTGATCCGCTTGAGCCAGCCCAGGCCTTCGCGGTACACCATGGACGATGCGAACACGGCTCCGAGCAGGGCGAATTGATGCCGGACCGGGATGTCCGAGATGATTCGATCCCGGTATTTTGCAACCAGTACGGGCGGACAATAATCCAGGATGAGTTCACACAGGTCGGGATCTCCGTGAAGATCCGAGACATGCTCGGCCAGAATATCGCTGATCATGTCACCGAGTTCGTTGATCTCGCGTGAAGCGGCAAAGGAGATTTCGGTCATGGGGGTCTTGCCCCCGGAATATCGGAATTCCCTGGTCAGCATCCTGGCTTCGGACCGGGCCCGGTGTTCAAGGATGGTCAAAACCTGGGCTATGTACTCCTTTTTGATGGCAAGAAATTCATCGGCCGAAAGAATGAGTCCTGCCAGAACTTCATACGACGAACAGATCACGCCGGTTTTGTTGGCCGACGAGCCGTGCAGGAAGATGACTCCGGCTTCCTGGAGGTGGTCCCGGGCTTCCCGAGAGATGAAAATATTCGCTCCTTCAACAATGGCCTTGGCCGAGGGGGTACCGTCAGGAAGCAGGAATTGTCCCCAGTTTTTGGCGTTGATGGTGTCGGGTCGGCCGCCTGCCGGAATGAACACCTCGGCTTGGGCCGTATTGTGCAGATTGTTGCGGATCTTGGCGCCCTCGGGAGTTGAGGCGTCCACAACCAGGCCTTCGGGAGAGTGGAGTTTGTGTGGGGAGAAGGCATTGCATCGTTCTCCCTGATCAAGCAGCCGCTTGAGTTCTTCATGATCAAGTCCCTCAGGATCAAAGATGGCCCCGTGGCCGTCCGTCATGGCCACGATGCGTACTGTTTCTGGATACTTAGCAAGGAGGATACGCAGGCAGTTTCCGGCCACGTCCCCGGCAGGTCCGCCCGTCATCTTGACTCTGAAAACATCCTTGGACGGATCTATTCCCAGGGTTTTCAGAATCTCTTCCATGAAAACGATTACTCCGAGACTGGTGACACCGTATTCTTTGTGGTTGATCCCGGCACCCGGTTTGGAGCTCATGAACGCCCGGGCCCATGGATAGCCGCGCTTTTCAGCCCTTTCCACGATCCAGTCGATGTGTCGGGGGAGAATGTTCTCGTCGGGGCCGAGATAGATGATTTCATGGTGTCCCAGATAGTCGACCACGTTGTCAGGTGAGGTGAGCTCCCTGGTAGAAATGATCATGTCCAGGAGGGTGTTGGTCATGCTCTTGACCGCCAGATCCACGGAACCGTTGGGGGCCAGGAGCAGTACCGCCTTGGATCCGCCCTCGGGAATGTCCTTGTTTTTGAGCTGCTGGGAACTGGCCAGGGCGGTTGCCTCGTCGAACAGGCGTGCGTTCTCCAGTTCGAAATGTTCCTTGTTTCGGGTACGCACAACCCTGACCCCACCCCGGGCCATGTCCCGGTATCTGACATGGAATCCATGAAAGCGGGGGCCGATAAAAAAGAATATGCCGTAGGGAAGTTCCCCCTCGAACAGGTCCTTGAGCATGGCCGGGTCCAGGCGAAAACCCAGACCAAACCTGTTTGTCACGTAATAGTTGGTCTTGAGAACGTGATCCATGAACTGCAGGATGCATTGGAGGATGGACTGCTCCAGATCCTGGGGAATGGTATCAAGGATCTGGGTGGCCGATGCCCGGGCGGTTTGGACCCGGTCGTTTCTGCGGGTTTCCTGGGGATCGAATCTGGCTTCAAAATAGTCCACCAGCGCCCGGGTTGCTTCCGGATGCTTGAGAACGGTTTGGCGAATACGGTTCAACGTATAGGCATATTTGTCCTTGCGGTGCAAAAACTGATGCACGAACAGGCAGGACGCCTGAATGAGTGCGACCTGTGCCAGGGTACACCCGTGATCGTCGGCAAAGCGTTCCAGGTCGCCCGGCTGCAGCCATTTGATCCATGCAAGCTCCTGTTTGAGTATGGCCGAGCAATGTCCCGTGGAAGCCGGTTCGCCATTGGCACAGCTCACATACAGACTGACGATGCCCACGTTGCCTTCCTGGCCGAGATCGAAAAGATCCGCATAGGCCCGGTGAATGCGGACATCGGCTCGGTTGAGGATTTTGATCACTTCAAGGAGCATGCCGTCCTGCATGGGCTCGGTCATGGCAATAGTGATACGGTCCTGGTTGTTGGGCAGGGGTTCCATGGTGACGTGAACCCGTTCCGTGCCCCTTATCTGGCGGATGATCTCGTAATGCCTGGCAGCCCGTTGGGGGTCGAACTTTTCGATGTAGTCCAGGGAGGCGCAGGTCAGGAACGAGGAAAATGAATCTTCTTCGCTGGCAGGCACCAGGGAAAGTTCCTTGAGCTTGGCCAGGGCCTTATGCATGCTTGGATCATCCGGGTCGGCCAGTTTTTGGGGGGCCTGATGAAAGGTGCACAGGGTGATGGCCTTGTCGGCACTGGTATAAATGCGCGCTGTCTGCAGGTTGGTTCCTTTCAATCCCTCAAGGATGTCCACCATATCCTTGGTGGCTGTTCCCGGGTTGATGTAGGTCACCCTGGTCTTGCAGGGACTTCGTAAGGTCAGTGTTCTGTTCATGGTTGTCACCTGTCCGGACACAATGCCGTGCAGATGGGTCAGAACTTCTTCCCGGGTATGGCTCTTGAAGTAGTAGGGGTGCATGTTGGCATAGAACCATGGTGTTATTTGGTCTGCTTCGTGAGCCATGGTCTGCTTCAGGGTTTCCAGAGTCGATTGGGTTACTGAGGTATGAACGGAATCGGGCATGGAGAACTCCTTGGAAAAATATTGGATAATGGACTCATGCCGTATTTATGCATGGCATGTGCAGGAAGGTCAAACTCGGGTGCAGGTCAGGCAGATATATGGGCAATGTCAGAGTGATGGCAACGGTGTCCTTCAGGCGACCTTCCTCTTTCCGCAAAAACGCGATGCAGAAAGCCTCGGCCGAGAATGGTTTTTCCTGCGTGGAGGGTTCCGGAGAGGGCAGAGGGGGCAGATTGACCTTGCCTGATGATACTTGTAGAAAATGGGTTTGAGACAGGTTGCATCGGGCAACGACAAGTACCAAGCGTGAATCCGGGACAAGATGATCACATATTTTCAAGCATGCATGGTGTCCAGGCGGATTGTCCTCGTTGCTCTCATCTGGTCCTGTTTTATTGGAGCTTCGTTTCTGTTCAGCTATCACAGTGCCAGGAAGGTGGAGTTCCGGCTGGCGTTGCAAACGGCCCGGAGCTTTTTTGATCAGATCCTGATCACAAGACGGTGGAACGCTCTGCATAACGGCGTCTATGTGCCCGTGACCGAGTCTACCCGCCCCAACATATATCTTGAAGATCCTCATCGTGATCTGCACTTCAATGCGACCTTGACGTTGACCAAGCTCAATCCTGCATTCATGACCAGAGAGATTTCCACCTTGTCCGAGCAGGAAAAATGGGTTCGCTTCCATATTACCAGCCTGAATCCGTTACGGCCCGAAAATCGGCCGACCCCTTTGGAGCGGGAGGGCCTTGTGCTGTTTGATAACGGAACCCGGGAGATCGGTCGGGTCATGGTGCAAGACGGCCATCGTTCTTTTTTTTACATGGGGGCGCTGCGTACGGAAAAGTCCTGTTTGTCCTGTCATGCCAAGCAGGGCTATGCGCAGGGAGATATACGCGGTGGCATCAGTGTGACCCTGCCCTTTGTCCCGAAGATTTCCCTTGTTGCCTTGCAGATAGGGCATGTGAGCATCTGGCTGGTCGGTTTGCTCGGTATTGTTTTACTGGGTGGCCGGCTGGAACATGCCTATGCATCCATCAAACAGCAGTCTCATACAGATGGCCTGACCGGCATATCCAACCGCCGCAGTTTAATGGAACGGCTGCAAAACGAATGCGATCGCAGTCAAAGGGAGCAGACTCCCCTTACGGTGATCATGGGAGACGTGGATCATTTCAAATGGTACAATGATTCCTATGGGCACCGGGAAGGTGACGAGTGTCTCAAAAAGGTTGCCCATGCGTTTCAGCAGAGTCTTGATCGCCCGGGAGATTTTTGTGCACGTTATGGTGGTGAAGAATTTGTTGCCATCCTTGCCAATACCTCGCTTCAGGGAGGCTGTTTTGTGGCCGAAAAAATCCGGAACAACATTCTCGGCCTGGAAATACCCCATGAAAAACTCAAGGGGGGCGTGGTCACCATGAGTCTTGGTGTAGCAACATCCTATCCCGACAAACACGCTCTTTCCGATGAGCAGCTCGTCAGCATGGCCGATCAGGCCCTCTACATGGCCAAGGAAAAGGGACGAAATCGAGTGGAAGCCTATGTGCCCGGAACAAGCGAATAATGAGCATGCAACCCGTCTGGGGTCGTGCTATGGATGGTGCAGACGCTGCAAGCAGGTACACACTCTTCCCATGGGCCATGCCCGCGACCTGTGCCGGGGATTGATGCTCGAGCTGGAGCAAACAAAACGGATTGACTGGCATGTTCCCCCAAAGCAGGCTGACCCGAGGCTGACAACAGATTATCTGTTTGGTCCGGCCCGGGGGCAGATGTTCGGGGTCATGGAATATGTGGATGATCGGGGACAGGTTGGTTGTGCCAAGGCTTTTTCCGGTCAATACAATGGCATATGGCATGTGGACGGCTGGGTTGGTCCCCTTGTGGATACCAGTGAAATGGACCGGATCAGCAGACCGGTGGAACGCACCATCAAGGAACTTGGCAGGACCATTGCCGGGCTTTCGGATGATGACCCCTTGCGCAGGGATCTGGTGAACAAGCGTCGGGCCCTTTCAAAAGGCCTGATGAAAAAGATTCATGGATTGTATACGGTTTCCAATTTTCGCGGAGAAACGCGGTTGATGGCGGATGTTTTTGAGGGGCCTGGAGGCATGCCCACGGGCACCGGAGATTGTTGTGCCCCAAAATTGCTCAACCATGCCGTGCACAATCAATGGATTCCCTTGGGTATTGCCGAATTTTATTGGGGACTTGAAAACCGTTCGGGCAGCAAGAAGCATGGAAGGTTCTACCCGGCATGCACGGAAAAATGTCAACCCATTTTGGGGTTCATGCTGTGCGGCCTTGCCGACAAATGATCAGTTGCACAAAAAGGAAACATGATGACATTCGAACAATTGGGACTTGCCCCAGAACTGGTCAAGGGGCTTGCGGACGAGCGTATCACCACGCCCACGCCCATCCAGGAACGATCCATTCCGGTTCTTTTGCAGAAAAAGGACGTTTATGTCTGCTCGGCCACAGGTACGGGCAAGACCCTGGCCTACCTGCTGCCACTCTTTCAGAACATTGATATCCGGCAAAAGAGCGTGCAGGCCATGGTTATCGCTCCCACCCACGAACTGGCCATGCAGATTTTCAGGCAGGCCAAGAAACTGGCTGAATCTTCCGGCATGGGGGTTCGCACCCTGGCCCTCATTGGCGGGGTTGCTGTCAAACGCCAGATTGAAGGGCTCAAGCACAAGCCGCATCTCATTGTGGGGTCGACCGGAAGGATACTCCATCTGATGGATTTGAAAAAGATCAATGGGCATACCATAACTACGGTTGTGGTGGATGAGGTGGACAGGTTGCTGGGTGGCGACACAACCGAAAAGGTCCGGGATCTCATAGCCCGCACATCACGGTCCAGACGACTTGTGTACGTGTCCGCTACGGTGCAGCCGGTAAGTCTGCGGGAAGTGAAGGTGTTGGCGCCTGAAGTGATCGAGATCCATGTGCATGCCAACCAGGTCAGTTCGACCATCAGCCATCAGTATCTTGTATGCGAGGAACGGGAAAAGGGTGATGTTTTGCGAAAGCTCATGCATGCCCTTCATCCCCATCGGGCCATTGCCTTTGTGCATAGAAACAGAACCGCAGAAATCATTGCCGACAGGCTGCGTTATCACAAGCTTCCTGTGGCCGACATTCACGGAGCTCACGACAAGCTCAGTCGTCAAAAGGGCATTGAGGATTTGCAAAAGGGCAGGGTTCGCCTGCTGTTGGCCTCGGATGTGGCAGCACGGGGATTGGATATCCGGGATGTGACCCACATTTTCAATGTGGATATTCCGTCGAGCAGCAAGGATTACCTGCACCGTGTGGGCAGAACCGGCCGTGCCGGGGCCCAGGGCTGTGCCTTGTCCCTGGTTACCCCCCAGGAGGTCCGGATTGTCCAACGGTTCAGAAAAGAACTGGGCATCGAGATCAGTCCTGTCCGGTTGTTCCGGGGAGCCGTGGAAGTCTGTACCAGCGATGAAGGGTAAGGTGTTCGGCAGGTTGCGGTTATGAGGCTGCGCGCTGCCTGATCGAGTGTGCCCCCTGATGGCATTGGCAGGGTTGTTTCACAGCCCGGGAGCCAATCAACAGGCCAGGCAGGGCCTGGTGCTGATCAGGGTTGACGTTAGATGTAAGGATATAATTGCAGAATATTGCTATCTATAGGGAGGAAACAGACATGCCGTCTTTTGATATTGTCAGCCAGGTGGATTTGCAGGAAGTGGACAATGCCATCAACAACGTGAAGAAAGAAATCGATTCCCGGTATGATTTTCGGGGCGTGACCACGGAAATCACCTTTAATCGCAAGGACAAGCGGATCAGCATCCTCACCGGGGATGAGATGAAGATCAAGGCGTTGCGGGACATGCTCAGTGCCCATTGTGTGCGGCGCAAGATTGACCCACGGATCATGGATTTCAGCGAACCTGAAGGAACGTCCAAGGGGCAGCTCAAGCAGCAGGTCCGCCTGAAGGAAGGTATTGACAAGGAAACGGCCAAGAAACTGGTCAAGTTGATCAAGGGAGCCAAACTCAAGGTCCAGGCCGCCATTCAGGACAATCAGGTCCGGGTGACCGGCAAAAAGATCGATGATTTGCAGGCCGTGATCAGTCTGGTCAGGGAAGGGGGCTTTGAGCAGCCGTTTCAGTTCGTGAACATGAAATAGTTTTCAGGGCCTTGGGGGCTCACAGGACGCAACAGCACACGCACAAGGGGCCAAAACACCATGTTTTGGCCCCTTGTGCGTGGAAGCAGCAGAGAGATGCTTCCTTATTTCAGACGTGCGGCCTGCTTGTGCTCCACATCAGCCAGCGCCAGGTAGAGGGCACCCACAGCCAGCTCGGCGCAGTGAAAATGGTCTTTGGGCAGGGTTTCAAGATAGTTGCATACGGTTTCCGGGTGGATATCCCACGCCTCTTCCAGGCGTCTGCCCTCGCTGAGGATGGCAACCGTATTGGCCGTGGCACGGGTATGCAGGCACCCGTCAATCTCAAAGGTTACCTGGCTGATGCGGTCGTTGTCCATGAGCAGGAACAATTCGATGGTATCCCCGCACTGTCCGGTCTGCCTGCCGTACCCGTCGGGGTTTTCAATGCGTTTGCTCCGTTCGTAACTGAAGGCCATCTTGATATAATTGTCAGAATGATCTTGCCAGAAATGCATGGGTTTTCGGGTGTCGCTCATGATACTCCCCTGGTAGGCATATGTTTGTATTCTTCTTTGCCTTACGGAAGGGAAGCCTGTACTCCTTGTGGCCAGTGCGGGCAATAGGAAGTGTTTGCTTCAAATCCCGGGTCGGGGCCAATGGGTGTTCCGTGTTGTGTGCATGAAACAGGGATGCTGGTTGTCATGATTTCGAGGCTCGGGCGATCAGGTCATGGTCTGTCTTCACAAGAAATATGGGGGAATACGCGTGGTGGGAAAGGTGTTGTTTTGTGGTGAGTGCTTGCCTTTGTGCGAATACTTGGGCATAGATGTAAACTCTTTGTATACGCGGTTCATGCCGGGACGCCAATACCGGCTGCTTGGATCGAAACAGCATCAATGGGAGATCTTTATGGATACATCCTCTCTGACTCTCCGATATTCCCTGACCGAGGAGATTGCCAACAGCGTCATTCATGGTCTGGGCGTTCTTTTTTCCATTGCCGGGCTGGGGGTATTGACCGCATTTGCCACGGCCTTTGGCAATGGGTGGCATATTGTCAGCGTGAGCATTTTCGGCGGGACCATGATCATCATGTACACGGCATCAACATTGTATCATGGCATTCCCCTTCCCCGGGTCAAGATGGTCCTGCGGGTGCTGGACCATTCATCCATTTTTCTGCTGATTGCCGGAACCTATACCCCGTTTACTCTGGTCAGTCTGCACGGCGTGTGGGGATGGACCCTTTTTGTCTCCATTTGGTGCCTGGCTGTTGCCGGTATAGCGATCGAGCTTTCCCCCTTTCGAAAATGGCGTACGCTTCAAATCGGGCTGTATCTGGGCATGGGGTGGGCTGTGGTCGTAGCGGCCAAACCTTTGTTGGCCTCTGTGCCTCCGGGAGGAATCAAGCTGCTTGTTGCCGGGGGGCTTTGCTATACCCTGGGCGTTATTTTTTATGTGTGGCGGAGCCTGAAATTCAATCACGCCATCTGGCACCTGTTTGTCCTTGCCGGAACAGTCTTTCATTTTTTTGCGATTCTTCTGTATGTTATTCCAGTGTGTTGTAATTGATAGATGTCTTTTCATTTTTACTGCCTTTCCGTTTCATGTTGTGAAAAAAAACTGTTTTTTTCAAATCAAATTCGTTCTTTGTCGCTATTCGCGGCCTAGACCGCATTCGTGAAGGCCAAGGGCGTGTCCAAAACGTCAAGGCAACGCCAAGTTCATAAGGTTTCGAATCAAATCCGGAATGGTGCTCTGTTTCGATCTGTCATAGAGCTGCCCAAGAATATCCCCCACGTCATGTCCTCTTCCTCTCTTTCCAACGATGTTTTTTCCCTTGAGTTGTCCACGGTTGTCGAAGATTTTTGTGACGTAGTTCTATACGTTGATGCTGCCGGATTCATTGTGGGCACCAAGGGGCCCATATCTACCTTTTTCAAGACGGATCATGTGATAGGCAGGACGGTCTGGTCGGTTCTCGGCCTTAAGGTAAATGACATTTCCGAGCTGCTTGCCAAATATCCTCCCGAGGATATTCAGGAGATTTTTTCGGCTCATCAAAGCGAGAGCTTTTGCCTGCGTATCGTACCTTTGCCCGAGCATTTTTGTGCTTCCGGGGGATTCGTGGTCGTGGTCACCAGCAACTCTCCGCTCATGGATTTGTGCGGCGCCTACGAGCAACGGTTGTCCGATAACATCACTGCATGGGATGACAGCATGGCGCTTTTTCATGCCCTGTTCGAGACCACTGCGGATCCGACCTTTCTGGTGGATGCCAAGCAGCGTGTGCTTTCAGCCAATGATGCCGCCAAGGCATTGTACAAGGAATCGTATTCTCCGGGCAAGAACTGCCTCGAGATCATCCGCCCGGCAGACCCCGACATCCTCCACGAGGCCATGCGAACCCTTCGGCCCGGCAAATCCTGGACCAGGGAGATGCATGTTCTGGAAGGTATGGACAAACGGCTTCCCGTGGAGCTCACTCTGAGAAGGGTGGATCTCAATGCCTCGCGTGTTTATCACCTTGTTCTGCGGGATCTGTCAGAACTTAACACCCTGGAAAAGGGCCTGCACAAGAGCAAGGCCCAGGTCGAAGGCATGAATGTGACGCTGCGTAATGTGCTCAATTCCGTTGAAGAGGAAAAACAGGATTTGCGTGAGGAGATTTCCAGACAGGTCAAGGATCAGATCCTGCCTGCCCTGGACAGAATGGCTCGGGAGGAGTGTCCTGAGGTACGTGAAGACTACTACGGCCTGCTCAAGGACCGTCTCGTTGCTGTCACCCATGATCCTGCTGATCCCCTGGACGCCCTTGTCCTCACCCTGACCCCCCGGGAGCTGGAAATCGCCAAACTTATAGCTGCTGGCCAGAGCAGCAAGCAAATCGGTGAATTGCTGGGCTCATCCTTTGATACCATCCAGACCCATCGCAAAAATATCCGTAAGAAACTGGGTATCCGGGGAAAACGTGTTTCTCTGTATGCCTTTTTGAACAGCCAGGGGTATCTGGGTGCATCCTGATGGAAACAACAACCTGTATTGACCCGCACTTCAGACCATTTGTGGGATCTTTTCCGTGGTCTCGGGCCAAGGTTGGGTATCGGACCACATGAAAATTCTCTCTGATGTGAATCTGTCGTCTTTTTATCCAAGATCCCGGATCAGGTTCGGGATGATGTTTTGACTGTGCCCTTTGTTTTTCATTCACTGCCCTCTGTCCTGCAAAGGCCCATGGGGTCTTCTGTGACTCTGATGTTTCTCCTCCCATAAAAATCAAGATGTTGATTCTGGGTACATCATGTTGTGTGGTGTACCCTTTCATGTCCTTGTCGTTCAATCAGGGGTGAATACGCAGGTTGCCCTTGAGAAGAGCCTGTTTTTCCGGGACATTCAAGGCAAGAGAAAACAATCCTTACGATCTGGATAGTGATTGTTAGTCTCATCATTTGCTTCCCATTGGGTAGGCCCCTCTACCCGATTCCTCCCCCATTTATCACCTTGTCCTGAAGAGTGGTTCCTGTTTGTATTCTCATGCTCGAAAAACCGTAGATAGACCATAAAGGAATCTCCTGTATGGAAAACAGTATGTTGTAAAATTTTTTTCATGCAGTGAGTTCATATCTTCAAAACAAGGAGTTATCATGAAATACACATGGTTTCTTTGTGCCATTATCGTATCTATGTCTTTATGTATTGGTGCATGTTCCAATGAACAAGAAAACGGACTCGAACGAGTGAAGAAAGCCGGGGTGATCAGCTTTGCCATGAGCGGAGGGTATCCTCCGTTCAATTTTTACAATGACATGAACGAATTGGTGGGATTTGATGTGGATGTGGCCAGAGAAATAGCCAAGCGACTGGATGTAAAGCTCAAACCGGTGACCACCGAGTGGAGCGGGATCATCGAAGGTCTGCGTGCAGGCACTTATGATGGGATTCTTGGCAGCATGGCCGTAACCCCCAAACGGCAGGAAGTGGTCGATTTTTCCGTACCATATTATTATTCAGGTGCCCAGGTCATGGCTCGCGCAGACGCACTTGAAACCACACCCCAGGCCTTCAGGGGCAAAACCATCGGGCTTGTGACCGGCACCACCTTTGAAGAGGATGCTAAACAATTGGGTGCCGGAGAGGTCCGTCTGTACAAAGACGACACCCAAACCCTTATGGAACTCAATAATGGCGTCATTGATGCGGTCATCACCGACAGGGTCGTGGGGGTCAATGCCATGAATAATGGTGGCTTTAAGATCAAACTTGTAGGCAATCCTATTCGCAGTGAGGATATTGCCGTGGCTTTTCGCAAGTCCGACAGCACCCTCCGGGAAAAAGTCAACGCCATTCTTGAGGATATGCATGCTGAAGGAGTGCTTTCAAAATTGAGTCAAAAATGGCTTGGGGTTGATATTACTGTTAAGTAAAAGGATTAATTTATAATGTACTATGACTTTACAGTGCTGGCAGAATACTTTCCCTATTTTTTACCTGCTGCATGGATGACCATTGAGATAACCGTTCTCGGTATCGGATTGGGTCTTATTCTTGGCCTTATCACGGCATTTATGCGGATTTCGCAGCGTAGGATATTTCTGTTTCCGACGCTTGCTTATATTTATCTCATCAGGGGAACACCTCTTTTACTCCAGTTGCTGTTCATCTATTTTGGCATGCGCGGGCTTGTTGGACTGGAAGCACTGCCTTCAGCGGTTCTGGCTCTCGGGCTTCATAACGGGGCCTATATTGCGGAGATTTTTCGTGGGGCCATTGTCTCGGTTTCCAGCGGACAGATGGAGGCAGCCCGGAGTATCGGTATGTCCTATATGCGGGCCATGATCAGAATCATTTTGCCCCAGGCCTTTAAGCGGGCTGTTCCTGCCTTGGGCAATCAATTTATTATTGCCCTTAAGGACTCGTCTCTGGCCAGTGCCATCACCATCAACGAACTGCTGCTCAAATCCCAGCAACTGGCTTCATCCAATTTCATGATGATGGAAATGTTGAGTATCGCAGCCTTTTTCTATCTCGTGTACACAGGGATATTCACCTGGCTGTTTAACCGGATTGAAACCCGCCTTAATGTCAGTCAGGCCGGGTAAAGCAAGGAGAACACATGAACCTTCAGCAACCAGCCATTGAAATTTGTGGTCTTCACAAATGGTTTGACGAACATCATGTCTTAAAGGGCGTGGACATGACCGTTGATTCCTCGGATGTCATCGTTATCATCGGGGCCAGCGGTTCAGGAAAGAGTACTCTGCTTCGTTGCGTGAATCGTCTGGAAACGTATGAAAAGGGCGTTGTCAGGGTTCACGGGGAGGATGTGCCAGAGGACGAGGGCTACATCAACAAGCTGCGCGCCCGGCTGGGCATGGTGTTTCAGAATTTCAATCTGTTTCCCCATATGACCGTTCTTGGAAATGTCATTGAGGGTCCCACCCAGGTCAAAAAAATGAAGAAAAAGGAAGCAGTTGAGATCGGACGGCACTATCTTGCCAAAGTGGGGATGTCCGATAAGGAGGATGCTTATCCTCAAACCCTTTCCGGTGGGCAGAAGCAGCGCGCGGCCATTGCCCGGGCCTTGGCCATGGAGCCTGAAGCCATGCTCTTTGACGAACCGACTTCAGCCCTTGATCCGGAACTTGTGGGTGAAGTCTTAAGCGTCATGCGCAATCTTGCCGAGGACGGGATGACCATGATCGTAGTCACTCATGAAATGGGTTTTGCCCGGGAGGTGGCCGACACGGTCGGATTCATGGACGGGGGATCCATCCTGGAATTCGGGACTCCAGAGGCCATTTTCAATCACCCTGAGCAACAGCGGACCCAGGAGTTTCTGGGCCAGATCTTGTAACGGCCAACGCATTATATTTCCAAAGGAAAGGGGCATGTAAAAAACCCGGCGCATATGGGCAGATGGTCCATACACGCCGGGTTTATCGTGTGCTATGTTGGCTGAAAAGGATGCCTCTTTTTCTTGGAGAAAAGGGGCAAAGAGATGCTTGTATGTTGCCGGTAATCCTGGCAATATTTCATCATTGTGAGCATGACTTGCATGCGCGTGACCTCTGGATGAGGTAACGCGCATGTTCTTGTTGATTGCAGAGGTGATGAGGAGGAAATTGATGGACGGGCAGGTTTGTGAATGTTTGCTGAATAGCCTGATGGAGCCGATTGTTTTCGTCGATGCAGAACACATTATTCGGTATATGAATCCCGCAGCTTGTGTGCAGTTGCAAAAATACGGTGGAGGCGAACTTGTTGGAAACTCCTTGTTCGACTACCACAATCCGGCCTCGTGTCGAACCATTCGTATGGTTTGGGCTCGAATGCAGGAAGGTCTTGAGGAAGAGTGCATATCGAACAAAGACGGCAAGTACACGTACATGCGGGCCGTACGTGATGAGAGGGGGGAACTGCTCGGCTACTACGAACGGTATGAGAAGATCGTTCCCCATTGATGGGATGAGGTGATCAGATGGATCCGATGTTGAATACTCTTTCCAGATACCTTGAGAACAGGGCCACACTGAAGGTCATGATGAAACAGATCAGGGCCACGGCTTTGAGGTCGCTTGAGCCCTTGGTGATGATGTTGAGGGAAGACATAACTTCCTGGTGGCATGTATATGCTCATCGGGTTACCCTGTGACGCATTTCAAGAGCATGAGGATGATGTCATTGAGTTTTGGCCGATGTGTTCCCGGGACCATGAGTATTTGACAGGGAGCCACTTGTCGTTAATTTTCAGGGCCTGCCCAGGGATGAGGGCGTGTGTTGATCCGCATCCGTTGCCCATTGGGGCATGGATCGGGTGGATTCAACCCCGGCCATCGGGTTGAAGTATTCCTGTGGTGGTATAGTTGAAACAATGCGACGAGGCACCATGTTGCCTGATCATGGCAGGGTTGCCAGGGGTTTCAGGTACAAGACCACCTTGTTGCAACAAGGGAGAATGATAATGAATATTGCTGATTCCATGCTGGACCTGGTGGGGAAAACACCCCTGGTACGGGTTCAGAACACGGCTGTGGAAAGCGGGGCACAGGTTTTGGGAAAACTGGAATTTTTCAACCCCTGCGGCTCCGTCAAGGACAGAATTGCCCTGCACATGATTGAAGCGGCCATGGCCCGCGGGGACATTGGTCCTGATTCCGTCATCATCGAGCCCACCAGTGGGAACACGGGTATTGGTCTGGCCTTTGTCTGTGCGGTCAAAAAGTTGCGTCTCATTCTGACCATGCCCGAAAACATGAGCATTGAGCGTCGGAAAATGCTCAAGGGGTTGGGGGCTGAACTGGTACTGACTCCGGCCAGCAAGGGCATGAAGGGGGCCATTGAACGGGCCCAGGAGCTGCTGGAGGCCTCTGCCCAAGGGTTCATGCCCATGCAGTTCGACAACATGGACAATCCAGCCATGCATTATGAGACCACAGGGCCTGAAATCTGGGAAGATACCGATGGAAGTGTGGACATTCTGGTGGCAGGCGTGGGCACCGGTGGGACCATCATGGGCACGGGCAGGTATCTCAAGGAACGCAATCCCCAGATCCGGATCGTTGCCGTGGAACCCGAGGATTCGGCCGTGCTTTCGGGCAATGCTCCGGGACCGCACATGATCCAGGGCATTGGTGCCGGATTTGTGCCCAAGGTGGTGGACAAAAACCTTCTTGACGAGATTGTTCCCGTAAGCAACGAAGATGCGGTTGCTGCAGCCAAGAAACTCATGTGTGAGCAGGGTATTGTCTGCGGGATATCTTCGGGAGCCAATTGCCATGCGGCCATGGAGTTGGCCAGGAGGCCGGAAAATCAGGGGAAAACCATCGTGTTCATTGTCTGCGATACAGGTGAACGCTATCTGAGTACGGCTCTTTTTGGAGAAATGTAGGGCCAACAGATTGCCTTTTGTTGCGATCCTGGTTCATCCCCCTTTGGGCATGCGCACCTGCCTCTCCTGGAAGACAGCGCATGATGACACCGGTTTTGTTCTGAAAACGGGTTGTGGGAGTCAGGCCGGTTCCCTGTTTAACCCATACCATTCATCTGGAACATAATGACTCAAGAAAACAATGCCCCTATGCCCCAAAACGATATAGATGCTGTTGTTCAGGCCCTGTGCCAACAGAATACAGGAAGCAGAGTCTGTCTGCGTGAGCACGGGGAAGCCCCCATGCCCTCGGTGGATATTCTGGCCTCCCTTGTCCATGACCTGCGAAGCGTACTTTTCCCGGGCTATTTTGGACCCTCGGATGTTTCTTCCACGTCCATGCGTTACCACATCGGAGGCTATCTGGACCGAGTGCAACGTTCTTTGGGAGAGCAGATTCTGCGCGGAGAATGTTTTGTCTGTCGCAAACAGCCCGGGCCCGAGTGTCTTCGTTGCGAGACCAAATCCCATGATATTGCCTGGGAATTCATTCATGCCTTGCCCCGCATCCGTCATCTGCTGACCACTGATGTTGACGCTGCCTATGTGGGCGATCCGGCAGCCAAAACTCCGGGGGAGACCATTTTCTGTTATCCGTCCATCAGTGCCCTGATTCATCACCGGGTAGCCCATGAGCTGTACAAGTTCGGTGTGCCCATCATTCCGAGAATCATTTCCGAGATGGCCCATTCCCAAACCGGGATCGACATTCATCCGGGGGCATCCATTGGTGAGCATTTTTTCATTGATCATGGAACCGGGACCGTCATTGGCGAGACCTGTATCATCGGCAAGAACGTGCGCATCTATCAGGGAGTGACCCTGGGGGCCAAGAGTTTTCCCAAGGGCAAGGACGGCTCCCTGGTCAAGGGTCTGGCCCGGCACCCCATTGTGGAGGATGATGTGACCATTTATGCCGGGGCAACCATTTTGGGAAGGGTGCGTCTGGGCCAAGGGGCAACCATTGGCGGCAACGTCTGGATTACCCGGGATATTCCGGCTGGTGCGCAGATCCGCCAATCACGCCCCATGGAAGCCAGTTACGAGCAGGGGGCCGGGATCTGATTCACCCGGCAAACAGGCTGCATATTCTTGACATGTCCATGAATCTTGGTCACAAACCCCATATGAACATGACGACTTCCCATACCCTGCACATTGGTTCCTGGTGGTGGCTCTGGTACACAGAGCCGCGGCAATTCGGTATGGCGTAGATCGAAACAAGGAAATCCCTGAAACAATACCGCGGCAGTGCAAACTGACCGCGGTTTTTTTGTTTGCCCGCATTTGCACTGCCCAGACCAACCAAGGAGGCAGACATGCAATCCAATCCCGGGGCCGATGGATTTTTCGGCGAGTACGGTGGACAATTCCTTCCCCAGCCCATCAAGGTCATTTTGAACCAGTTGGCCGCCACTTTTGAAGCCAGCATCCAAGATCCCGCTTTTGTCCGGGAATTTGAATCCTATCTCAAGGATTATTCGGGTCGTCCCACTCCCCTGTATTTTTGCCGCAATCTGACCAGCCAGCTGGGCGGGGCAAAAATCTATCTTAAGCGCGAAGATCTCAATCATCTGGGCGCGCACAAGATCAACAACACCATTGGTCAGATTCTTCTGGCCAAGCGCATGGGCAAAAAAAGGATCATTGCCGAGACCGGAGCGGGCCAGCACGGGGTCGCCACCTCGGCCACGGCCGCCCTCATGGGCATGGAGTGTACCATCTACATGGGTGCCGAAGACATGAAGCGTCAACGCCACAATGTCTTTCGCATGGAGATGCTCGGAGCCCGGGTGGTACCGGCCATGAGCGGTCAGCAGACCCTGAAGGAGGCGGTGGATGAGGCCATTGCGGCATGGGTTGGAGATATTGACAACAGTTTTTATTTGCTGGGATCGGCTGTGGGCCCGCATCCCTATCCCACCATGGTCAAATATTTCCAGTCGGTGATCAGCAAGGAGGCCCGGGAACAGATTCTGGAAAAGGAAGGAAGATTGCCCGATTATCTTGTGGCCTGTGTGGGCGGGGGGTCCAACGCCATCGGCATGTTTGCGGAATTCATTAAGGACGAGAAAGTCAAGCTCCACGGGGTGGAACCCTCGGGCAGGTCCATGAACCTCGGGGATCATGCGGCCAGCCTGACAACGGGAACCCCCGGCATACTTCACGGCTTCAATTCCTACATGATCAAGGACCATGAAGGCGGACCCGGTCCTGTCTATTCCATTGCCGCAGGCCTGGACTACCCCAGCGTGGGCCCGGAGCACAGCTTTCTCAAGGATATGGGTCGGGCCCAATACTTTACGGCCAGCGACCAGGATGCGGTGAACGCCTTTTTTGCCCTGTCCCGGACCGAAGGCATTGTTCCGGCCCTGGAATCCGCCCATGCCGTGGCCCATGCCATGAACCTTGCCCCCACGTTGGGCAGGGAAGAGATTATCGTGGTCAACCTCTCGGGTCGTGGCGACAAGGACGTGGCCCAGATGGAGGAAATGCTGGCCAACGGGACCATTGTCCAGCCGGAAGGATGATGATCTGTTTGTGAAGGCTTTTGGCAGTGAAGGCTGCCGGACAACGAAACACAAAAGGCCAATGGGTAGCTACCCATTGGCCTTTGCTGGTTTGTGGTGCCCCCGCCAGGACTCGAACCTGGGCTAACCGGGATTAGGAATCCCGTGCTCTATCCGCCTGAGCTACGGGGGCATGTTCTCGTAAAAACGAGGAGAACCGATTATACGTATGACCTCGTGCTGTCAAGGCATTTGCCCTGGACCTTGTTATGGGAATTGGTCGCTACAGCCCGTTTATCCGGCCACGATCTGCGTACCAATGCCGCCCTTGGTAAACATTTCCAGAATGATGCAGTTTTCCTGACGGCCATCCAGAATGTGAGCCTTTTCCACTCCTGACTCGACAGCTTCCATGCAGCATTTGACCTTGGGGATCATGCCGCCGGTGATGATGCCTGAATCAAGGGCCCTGGCCGCTTTCTTGCGATCCAAAGTTGAGATGCGATTTTTGTTTTCATCCAGAATGCCGGGCACATCCGTAAGCAGGACCAGTTTCTTGGCCTGCAGGGCCGTGGCCACGCTGGAGGCCACCGAGTCGGCATTGATGTTGTAGGTTTCGCCCGCATCATCCACGCCCACCGGGGCGATAATGGGGATGAATCCTTCCCGTTCCAGGGTGCCAATGAGGCTCGTCTTGATGTTCACCACCTCGCCCACTTTGCCCAGATCAATGATTTCCGGTGGAGCGTCATCATGCTGCACGGCCATTTCCAGTTTTCTGGCCCGGATGGTTTCTCCATCCTTGCCCGAAAGGCCCACGGCCTTGCCGCCGTTGAGGTTGATGAGGTTGACGATTTCCTTGTTCACCTTGCCCACCAGCACCATTTCAACCACGTCCATGGTGGCCTGATCCGTCACCCGCAAGCCTTCCTTGAACTGGCAGGCAATGCCCAGCTGATTGAGCATGTTGCCGATCTGGGGGCCGCCCCCGTGGACTATGACCGGGTTGATCCCGATATATTTGAGCAGGATGACATTGAGGGCAAAACTCTTTTTGAGGTGTTCATCCTTCATGGCGTGCCCGCCGTACTTGATGACCACGGTCTGACCATAAAATTCACGGATGTACGGCAGGGCCTCCAGTAAGACCCTGGCCTTGGAAATATCCTGCTCCACCTTGTTCTCCTTGTTGGCTGATATGGTGAGGGCGTGGGGGCAGGGGAATCCCCCACGTGTCGGGCAATGATGTGTTAGAGAATGTACCGCGACAGATCCCTGTCTTCCTTCACGTCCTTGAGTTGTTCGCGCACAAACTCGGAATCAATGACCACCTTTTCACCGGATCTGTCAGGGGCATCAAAGGAGAGGTCCGAAAGGATCTTTTCCATGATGGTGTACAACCGTCTGGCACCGATGTTTTCGGTTTCCTCGTTGATTTCCTGGGCGAACGCGGCCAGTTCCAGCAGGGCCTCGTCAGTGAATTGGATTTCCACATTTTCCGTGGCCAGAAGGCCGATGTACTGGGTGGTCAGGGCGTTTTGGGGCTCCGTCAAGATGCGGTAGAAGTCTTCCTTGGTCAGGGCGCGGAGCTCAACCCGCAGGGGGAAGCGACCCTGGAGCTCGGGCACCAGATCCGAAGGCTTGGACATGTGAAAGGCTCCGGCTCCGATGAACAGGATGTGATCCGTGTGGATCATGCCGTACTTGGTATTGACCACACAACCTTCCACAATGGGCAGGAGATCGCGCTGCACGCCTTCGCGGGAGACATCGGCCTTGGTGGAGGCTTGGCCTCCCGAACAGATCTTGTCGATCTCGTCGATGAACACGATGCCGGATTCTTCCACCCGTTCCTTGGCGATTTCCGTGACCTTGTCCATGTCCACGAGTTTTTCGCTTTCTTCCTGGATCAGGATGTCATAGGCGTCCTTGACGCGGACCTTCTTGGATTTGCGTTTTTTGGGAAAGACCCGACTGAGCATGTCCTGCATCTGCATTTCCATGCCTTCCATGCCGGGAATGGCCATGACCTCCACATTGGCGCCGGAGGTGGTCACATTGATTTCAACCATGCGATCATCCAACTTCCCGTCGCGCCAGAGTTTGCGCAGTTTTTCCCGGGTGGAGTCCTCTCCGTTGTCCAGGGGAATGGCTTCTCCCGGAGCCGGGGTGCTGGTTCCGTACCTGGCCTGGGGGCCAGAGGATTTTTTGGCGGGCAGGAGCAGATCCAGCAACCGTTCTTCGGCGTTGGCCTCGGCCTTGACCTTGACCTTTTCGGCCTCTTCCTTGCGAACCATGTTGATGCCGATTTCCATGAGATCACGAATCATGGACTCCACATCCCGGCCCACATAGCCCACTTCCGTGAATTTGGTGGCTTCAACCTTGAAGAAAGGCGAACCGGCCAGGCGGGCCAGGCGGCGGGCGATTTCCGTCTTGCCCACACCCGTGGGCCCGATCATGATAATGTTCTTGGGCACGACCTCATCGCGCAGGGCATCGGACAATTGCTGTCTGCGCCAGCGGTTGCGCAGGGCAATGGCGACCATCTTCTTGGCCTCTTTCTGTCCGATGATGAATTTATCCAGTTCGGAAACGATTTCCCGTGGGGTAAGGGTACTCATGCAAATCCTCGTTACTTCTTTTGGGGTGCGGTTTCGACAATAATGTTGTCGTTGGTGAAAACGCAAAGTTCGGCAGCAATGGCCATGGACTTGGCCACGATTTCCTCTGCCGGCAACTGGGTATTGCGCACCAGGGCCCGGGCAGCGGACAGGGCATAAGGACCTCCCGAACCAATGGCTACTACGCCGTCGTCGGGTTCAATAACATCCCCTGTGCCGCTCAATATGAGCACATGTTCGGCATCGGCAACCAGAAGCATGGCTTCCAACCGTCTCAAGTATTTGTCCATGCGCCAGTCCTTGGCCAGTTCCACGCTGGCCCGAAGCAGATTGCCAGCAAATTCTTCCAGTTTGGCCTCGAAGCGTTCCAGAAGGGTGAAGGCATCGGCCGTGGCCCCGGCAAAACCAACAAGAACCTTGTCCTTGTACACCTTGCGAACCTTTCTGGCTCCATGTTTCATGGCAATGGACTGGCCCAGGGTAACCTGACCGTCACCGGCCATGGCAACACCGTTTTTGTCTTTGACCGCCAGAATGGTGGTCCCGTGCATTTCCTGTGTCACTCTATTATATCCTCCATCAAACCTGTATCAGGTATTCATGAGCGTGTTGTTGCAGCATGTGCCGGGCAGAAAAGAACAATTCATCGGCCAGGTGCAGATGCAAGGGGATATGTGTTATCACGAAACAGAAAATGTCAATGCTCAATATCCTTCTGGGCAAGGATTTCAATGGGATCGTGACGACCGCGCACCTGATGGGCCCCTTTGGCAACCAGGTCGGAGGGTATGGTGTCCAGGCCCTTGGCCACGTCAGCCGAAATAACCAGGCGCGTGTCAAGCTGACGGGTCTTGGTTTCCAGGCGGGCCGCCACGTTCACGCTGTCACCGATGAGGGTGTACTCGGAGCGATCCGGAGACCCGATGATCCCGGCCAGGGCCGGGCCCGAATGCATGCCAATGCTGTTGACCAGTTTGAAGTTGCCCGTCAGGCAGAGTTTCTGGTTCAAGGCATCGCATGTGGCGAGCATTTTCCGGGCGGCATCCAGAGCCGCCTGTTGTTCGTTGGCCAGGGGAACGGGATGACCGAAAACAGCCATGACCTTGTCTCCCACGAATTTGTCAACCATGCCTCCGTGGGATTCAATGATCTGGACCATGGCGGTGAAATATTCATTCAAAAGTCCCACGAGCATGGAAGGAGGCAGGTTTTCGCTCATGGTGGTAAATCCCCTGAGATCACAGAAAAGAACCGTGACGTTGACCACTTCGCTGTTCTGTTTGAAATCCGAGGCAAGCATTTGTTCCACGATTTTCGGGGGAACGATTTTGCCGAAATGGGACTTCATAAGCGCTTTTTCCTTGAGTTCGGTCACAAGGAGGTTGAAGTGGCGCACCAGCTCGCCCATTTCATCGCGGGAAGAGGGCTTGAGATGTACGGTGTAGTCTCCCTGGGCCACGTCCTGAAAGGCCTGCTGAAGGGATCTGATGGGTTTGACCACCTGGCGGCTGAAGAAAAAGGTGAGGATGCAGGCCAGGGCAGCCGTGATGCCCAGGGAAAAGATTCCGGCTCGCTCAATGGCCTTGAGTTTGGCAGCCACCTGATCAAGACTCATGTCGATACCCAGAAGGCCCACGGATCGTCCGGCATCATCGAAAATGGGCGCATACCCTGAAAGGGTCCATCCCCATTCATCCTCATAAGGTTGGTCATCGGCACTGGGCTTGAGAAATCCATTGAGCAGGCTGGGGGCTGGATCGTCATACAAGGCTCCAATGTCCTGGGGAAGCTCGTCGTCGGATATCTTGCCGTCCCCATTGTCGTCCGAGGGAGGAGAATCAACAACAAAACGGACTTCGCCCTTTACCAGGCGCATGGTATAGGCGTAGAGAAAATCGGGATTGGAATCCACCACGGCCTGAAGAATGTGCTGAATATCCTTGTAGGCCGGAGAGTCGGCCTGGTCCGGGGTCTGCAGGCTATCAAGGGCCCGGCCATTGATGAGGCGGGCGGCCGAGCGCGCCGTGCTCTTGAGTTCCTGTTGCAGGGTCTGCATCACGGCATCTCGTGCCTGGACATAGAAGTAGGAGCCTGTTGCTCCTGAAACCAGAAAAGCGATGCCGAAAATGCCCAAGAAAAGTTTTGTTCCCAGTTTCATGATGAACTTTCTCCATCTCCGGTGAATGCGCTTTGAGCTCCGTCTGGCGCGGGAATCTGTCATGCGCCGGTGCATGACATCATCTGAAATAATAGATGTCCTCATATAAAAAAAATATTTTTTCAATTTTTTTCTTGACTAAATGGACCCCACTCCCTAGAAACCTCTCCTGTCGCGCCCGTAGCTCAGCTGGATAGAGTATCTGACTACGAATCAGAGGGTCGTAGGTTCGAATCCTGCCGGGCGCACCAGTAAAAACAAGGGGTTAGATGAAAATCTAACCTCTTTTTTTGTGCTTGATCGCCTTTTTGGGACAATTTTGGGACAACGGCCTTCTCCTGGGACAACCAAGCTACACTGGAGGAACCCATGGCGACATTCACCAAACGCGGCAAAGGACAATGGCAAGTCAAAATTCGACGGAAAGGCTGGCCGTTGCAAACAAAAACATTTGAGACAAAAGGTGATGCTGAAGCTTGGGCAAGAGAGATCGAGTCCGAGATGGATCGAGGTGTTTTTGTGTCGCGAAAGGAAGCAGAATGCTCAACATTCAGAGAAGTGATCGAGAGATTCAGGGAAGAGTACATACCGAGATATGCACATCCAAAGAAGGAAGAAAGTCGGCTCAATCATTTGCTCAACTATCCCTTGGCCGAACAGTTTATGGCTTCGATCAGGACGAAACATCTTATCGAATACATAAAAACCAGGGAAGCAGAGGGGGTAGGAGCCCACACTATCAGGCTGGACCTGGCACTGATTTCCAAGATTTTTGAGGTTGCAAGAAAAGACTGGGGCATGGACTCCCTATCTAATCCTGTAAAGCGAATGACCAAGCCAAAAATTCCGCAAGGAAGGGATAGGCGTTTGAAGCGGCAAGTTGAAGTTGATGGAAAAATTATGAGTGAAGAAACTCTGCTTTTGCAACATGCTTCAAAACGCTTGAAGCCCATTATCAAGTTTGCACTGGAAACTGCCATGCGGCGTGAAGAAATTGTAACGCTTACCTGGGACAGAGTGAATTTTGAAACCCGAACCGCCTATTTACCGCACACAAAAAACGGCGAAGCCCGGACTGTCCCCTTGTCACCCAAAGCTATCAAAATTCTCAAGGAGCTCATTCCGGACAAAACCATCCCTATCCATGGACGGGTGTTTCAATTGTCCAAAGGGAGACTTTCCAAAAATTTTCGTGCTGCATGCCTGAAAGCGAATATCAAAAATCTGAGATTCCACGATCTTCGCCATGAAGCCACCAGTCGACTTTTCGAGAACACTGACTTGGACGTGATGGAAATAAAAGGAATAACAGGGCATAAAACTTTACAAATGCTTGCAAGATACGCCCATTTACGCGCTGATAGACTCGCAAAACGACTTGAAGGAGAAAAGCGGGGTGTACAGCAAACTAATCCAGCCGAAAGATAGCAACTTCCAGATGTGAGAAAAAGAAGAAAAGGGCCATTGATCCAGAGGGAGAGAGGGTTGATGGCCCTTTTTTTATACATTTTAACTCGACTTTCGGTGTTAAGCGTTAGCAATTAAACACATGTTTTTATTGGCAATAAACGTTTTTTTCGCTGGCAAAACTATCCATATTTTCTTGAATCATTGCCAAAATTTTGTTGCGGATATTCGCGGGCACTGCTTTGATTTTATGAAGATTTTCTACGATTTCGCCGAGAATTCTGCCGAGTGCCTCAATCAGGGGGGCAGTCCACAGCTTCCTCGCAGAAGTGATGGAATAGGATACCCGGAGTCCTTGGATCGTCTGCCCGACGTTTTCTATACTGAGAAAGATATATCTAACCATTACAATGCTTGTGTGAGCGATGAGCGCATCAAAATCACTACTCTGGCATCCTTTTTCCAATTCAAGATGCTGTTTGGCCGTACGGAAGAAAACTTCAATATCCCAGCGCCGACCGTAGATACGCACAATTTCTTCATCCGGAAGATTTTTATCTGTACACAGTAATGCAAGCCAATCTTTTTTGCTCCGGTTGCGGACAAAAACCAATTTTGCCGTGCCTCCATCTTTCATCTGAACTTGAGCGTTGGCGAGAACTTTCGCTTTCCCCCGGCGTTTTCTGATTTTACGATAGATTTGAATCGCGTTGAGTTCTTGTCCCTCGAAGATATAATGAATTTTTGGGGTCCGTTTGACCATGCAGATGACATCTAAATGCTTGCGAGCTTTGGCAATCAAAGATGGCACTCCGAACCCGCTGTCCATAAGGACATATTTTGTATTGATTCCAGCACGTAATGCTCTTTCGATCATAGGGGTAATCAGATCTGTGGCCTTGGTCACTGCATCTTGTCGTCTTCTGGCTCCGCACGTTCGCTTATCCAGATTTTTAGCAGCTTTTTGGTATCGATTTTTCTTTTTTGTCGACGAGAGAAGGGCAAAATCAAGAGGTAGTAGTGTCGATCCGTCAGACTAGGCCATGGTGAGCATTCTGAAACCCTTCAGGTACCTCCCTGTTGTGTGATCAAAAACCTTGGCCAAAAGCTCAACATTTTTTGACCTGGGACGTGATATTGTTGAATCATCAAAGATAAGTACTGGATTATGTGCCTTACTCGTCAATTCATCAATCATTTCATGAGACTGAAGCCCCCAGGCCAAAAGAAATCTTCTCCAGCTAAAACGACTGGAACGAAGAAAGTCATATATTGCATCTTTAGTAATTTTAGGTTCTGGATTGATTACAATACTTCGATAAATATTTTTTACTACAAACGGAAATATAAAAATGCTTTTGAGTATGGAGACGGATGAATATCATTTTTATTTTTTGTTTGAGAGTTTCAGAAAAAACTTGCAATGCGAAATCTCTTGAAAAACGAGTCACTTCGGTGGCTGCATTCGTTCCTTACAAATTGCAAATCAATAGCTTTAATCGTAGGTTACATATGAAATTCTTGTTTCTTATTGCATGGAAACAACAGAAATACTAAATTACAAGGATCTCTTCAGGTGAAAAACAGTCATTTCAGCATGTTTGTTTTGTTTTTCAAAGTAAAATAAACCTCGAAATTCGAGATTCTATTAATGTGTTTCTGGTAATCTGTATAGTAAATTGTCTTGATATGTTATTTTTATTTATTGAATTGATCTAGAGATATAGTTTATGTTTTGTAAATATATGCATATATAAAAGTTATTCATTCTAACTTAATATTATAGATAATAGTTTTTTAAAAATGATTGCAATATTGTTAAAAATAGATTGTATTAATAAATAAAAGTTATCAATTTTTGATGCTCTATTTTGTTTTTTAATCATCTGAAACATAAAATTTAATTTTATTTATAATTTGAAATTTGATTATAAGATGTTTGTTGCAAAATATATTAAAAATAAAAATATAAATCAGTATATCATACAGTTTATTAAAAGAATGATTATATATTTAAAATCTTATTTATTATTATTTGTTTGAATTGTTTGTTCCAAAAATTAAAACATAATAATAATTCTTAAAACGACTAAGATTTTGTAATTTGATTCTTAAAAATATTTTACATGTAAAATGATAGATATCGATTTATATTTAGAATCATAAATACAAATTACAAAATCAAGAAATTATAAATTCATATTTTAAACGGTGGTGTTGAGAGTGAGATCATATAGGTTATATGGCCTATGTATACAACACCACCGTAGATACCTGTTAACCATTTTGACCCCCCCCATATCATAATTTAACTTTTTTGGTAGTATTTTTTGATAGTATTACGACTCATTTTAAGCTCACGAGCTGCTTTTTTGATGCTTGAGTGAGGATTGGCTTTAAAGTAATCACGAACAATTTTAGAATTTTTAATAACTTGATTTTTATTAACATAATGAGCTCCAAGTGATTGTCTTCTTCGGATCTCATTCTTGCGTTTTCTTGCTGTCATTGCTTTCCAATCGATTTTCGGCAAATTCATCGCGCCATAATTTCTATCTGCACGTATTTTATATTTGTATCCATTTCTTAAAACTGACTTTATAATGGATATATTTTCTCGTTGAGAAAGATTTTCTTCATCCTGCATTTGTTGCCAAGAAATAGTTTTCTTTAAAAGATCATCGAATGAAATATTTGTATTTTTTTTATAATAATAAAGAGCACGATAAAAAGTCGCTATATTCCTATTACCATGTTCATAGATTTTGTTCAATCCACAAATTGATACATTTGTGAATAAATTGATGTTCAAATTTAAATCACTAAGTTCGTATTCATCGTCATGCCATTTTCTAACCCAATAATTTCTATAAAATGGATTTCTTGCACTTCCCCTTTTGTTAAATGCAAAATCTCCATTAAGTGCGATGTTTAATTTTGTTCGCACATCAGAATAGTACTCATGAGTTCGTGCAGCTCCTCGCATTGGAATCGGGTTTTTCAAACGCCAAAAAGCTTGAAAATGCCCTTTGCCAGTACAAACAGTAAAATTTGGTGCCGGAATATCGCAGAATGTGTTCTTATCAAGACCAGGCTCATATTTTGACTCTGGATTATTTAAAGGCAATTTGTCTATATAAATGTCATCAACATCTATAGCCAATATTTTTGTTTGAAATTGATTATAGTAAAGAAATTTGTGATCATTGATCATTTCTGCATCGTAGTATCTAAATCGTTCATGTTTTTTATTTTTACCAGCAAATTTCTATGATGTGCTTTCTTTATTTGTTGGAAAGCAAAATGATTCAATGTCTTTTTGAGTAATTTTGTCGCCAATAAATTTTTTTGATTTTTTGATTTTTTTTAAAAATTCCAATCTGATCACCTTATTTTGTTTTTTACTTTCATTATAAAATAAAAAAAATAAAAAACAAAAAATTACAGATTGGATTCTAATTTTTTTGAACTTTCTATAAAATTATGTAGTCAAATGTTGCCACTATATGATCATACTACAAATTGCCACACCAAGTTACCTGCTTTATTGTGGCCACAAGGTTTCGGTTTAAGTCGAAACAACTCCGCATTAACAGTAATCATAAGCAATTCAATGCGTTAAGCTCAATCCGTTTTACATAACTGGAGTATTCTGCTGGATGATTGTATCTGTCTTTGTCGGCCTTCCACGTTTTTTTCGCGGATGGCTGGCAAAGGCTTTTTTATTTGCCATTTCAATTTTTTTGTTTAGCCATTCTTCGATTTGTGATTCTCGCCAATACCGGCGTTTACCAACTTCTATGGGCGGCGGAACGCAATCCCAGCGTTTCCGATACATTGACATGCGAATGCTTGCTTCTGATGTTTTAAAAATGGCTGCCAAATCTTTTACTGTTAAAAGTTTTTTCATATGTTTCCTCGACAACGTTTTCTTTGCTTTATGTAGCGAAATTTTTTCTAACCATTAAAAATGCTTGTTTTGTTGAATATTATGACTCGAGTTGTTGTATTGTGAAGTGGTATCATTAAATTGATTTTAGAAGAGGCGAAAACTTCCCTGAAACAGGAGAAAACGGTTGATTTGTCGACTCTTAAATACTAAGCAACATCATTTTTTGTAAGTGCAGTTGAAAAATTTTCTATAAACATTTCCTGAATTGATTGTGTGCTCATGCACGTTTTTATAAGTATATGAAAAAAAATTTAATAAACAAAATGTAAACAATATTTGTTATAATAAAGTCATGCAAACGGGTATAAGTATATACCATAATTGCTGCATGTATCGAAAATGCTTATATATTAGATGGTTACATCATCTGTGGGTAAAAAATATTTTTTTCAAATTCGCTTATTCATGATCAAAAAAACATTATTTTTTTTCAGTGAAAAATTTGTGGTATAATTGAAGTTTTTTTTATTTTTAGCTCATCTCGCCCTCGTTATACTCAAATGGTACTCATGGTCTTAAACCAATATCGTAACTTGCTACCTCTTCCCCGAACGGACTTGAGGGTGGTTCCCTGAGTGCATGACTACATTGGACATCTTCTATATGCGTATTTCCCCGAGCCTGTCCGCTGGTCCCATATTTTTTTTTGGAGAGTGTTGATCTGTGCCCCAAAATCATCGAAATTTTATGAGGCAGGCATTTCTCCCCCTTTAAATCTGCTGATAGCTGGTGCCTGTAGCAGTACGGTGAAATGTGATTTTTTCTCCGCGGCCAGATTTTCTGAGAAAGTCTGCGTACATAATCATTCAATCTTTTGGCTTTTGCTCTAATGACAACACGTCCGGAATCCGCGACACAGCTCAACAGGTAATCTACGGGTGAGCCATCATAGACAAGGCCACGCATATTGATAAAAATTTTTCGTTCGGGCTGCCCATTCTGTTTTGCCTTGCCTACCTTTGAACCCCTGATGACAAATTCTAAAAATTCCGAGTTCTCATCTCCAATCACGGTTACACCCCGTTCGATTTCGCTCGGCCTGGCCCCTGTGAGGTGAAGAATGGCAAGCGCACCTTTGTAATCATCATTACTGCACCGGTCCCACATTATTTCACGCCAGTTTGTGGCCATTCCCCGCAACGCTTTCCTTTTAGATTTTCCAGGGCTTTTTGTTTTCACTGGACAATTTCCAGTATTTCGACCGTGTTCCTGGTACAACTTGATGAGATAGAGTAACATCCTTTTATTTTTTTTGAGATTACTTTCATCCAGAGAATTTGAATTCATTTTTCTGAGATACAACATCATATATTGCTGTATACAATACCGCAAAGCAGCTTTCTTTTTGTAGTAGTAGCTTTTTGAACCTTTATATAAAAATCCGTCTTTATTTTTTGTTATTTGTTTGAATATTTTCATGTATTCATCTTTTGTTTTATCCTCTACGTCTTTTATACCAATATCACGAACTATTTTTTTTGCATATGAAACAGCCTCTTTTAATTTCATATCGATATCCTCAAATTTAAGATCTATTAGTAGTATAATATATAGATCTCAAAATGCAAGACACGAAGGGACTTGGCGATCTTCTGATAAATTTATGTCTTCCTCGTTCCATATGGATTGCCTGTAAAATGGATTTCCATCCACAGGGTAAACCTGTTGTAGGGATACCCTGTGCCCGCTCTCAGAAATGATACGTTGATGTGTGGATAAAATGATCAGGTTTATCCAAAATTTTCATCATGTAGCTCGAGCGGGCATATTCTTCCGCATTTTTGGAATGCGGAAGAATATGCGTGTTGGATGCGGAAGAATATCAAAGAAATGTCGGCTACGATGCCGAAGTTGAGGGGGGTATCCTAGTGGAAGGGTTTACCAAAATTTTGGGAATCCCGAAAAAATATGTCGGTCCAAAAGTCAACCGAGGATAGTCGCGCCAAAAAATCACCCCTCGTGATTACCCCCAAAAAAAACTAAAATTTTTTTGGGGGAGATTTTTAAAAAAAATTTCAACAGGGGAGGGTTGTGTCATACATGGACGTGATGCTAAAAACAAAGCACCAAAAGGTGATGCTTGGCTGGATATGATATACATTATGGGAAGGATCAGACAATCAGGCGGGAAATCTTCCAGGCTGACACATTCCACAGTCATCCCAAACATGACCAACCGCACAGAAGGATACGGCTATTACCATAAGCCGCGGACTCACTGATCGTTCCTGCAACAGAAGGCCGTTTTCGGAATCAAAAATCCAGCGGTCTCTTTCTGTTTTTTTGGTCGTGCTCTTGATAGCATTGAGTATAGACCATGGTCCATTTTCTGGATGGTCCGGATGTCATATTTGACTTTGAGCAGATGGCTGGCAAAAGAATGACGGAAGCCGAGGGAGTAATAACAGTAACTACAGATGATATTTGAGAGCCTTTGGATTGAAAAGAAGACAAGGATGCTTGCGGGTGTGGTCTTTTCCTTTTATCTGGTCGGCTTGGCAATGTTTGTAGAAAATCGATACGGCATGAGATGCCTGCCGTATCAAATTGCCTGGTTGATGTTTCGCGGCAAGCTTTTCCATAAAGAGATTCAAACTTGTCCGGTCTGATAGGTCATGCTGATACTTATGACAAAAATCAAGATAATACCTCAGCCATTTGCGGTAGAAGGGCCTCACCCTCTCGGAGATGGACTCATGAGCGAGGCATTTCTCAAAATTATCTCGAATATCTTTTGAAATGTTAATCATAGCCTTTGATCGCTAAAAAGATCTCGATAACAAGCCAAATTCGGAGTTATCACGTTAGGGATTACTAACATCCAATCTTAATTTTTTGTCAATGGCCAGGGGTTCCTGGAGTTATCAGGAAACCACATAATAACTTGTTGTTGCCGGACGCTACGCGCCGGCAACAACAACCCGCGGATACCATCCGCTTGTTGCTCGGCGCAAAGAGCCTCTCAACAAGCGGATCGAGCGGGTGTCCACTGGTTCAAGTAAACTTGCCCCCGCGGCCACCGCTCATCCGCGGGCCGTTATGCATAAGGAGAAATCGTGAGTCTAAATGTTAATTCAGCCTGGAGTGCGACAAGCGCTGTCCTGAAAAACACGTTCTCTTTCTATGACATTAAAGAAATTGTTGGCTTGGCTGGCTTTGATACAGGAAAAATTGCACACCTTGTTCAGAAATCCGGCTCATCAGTAAGTAAAGGTCAACTAATATCTGAGATCGAAAGAGAGTTAAATAATTTTAGCGATAATGATAAACGACACTTTTTGAATATCGTTATAGAAGAAATGTTAACTCGCTGCTCAGGAGTTGAAGAGCAGCTTGAAAGATATTTAACGAGGCTGGGTTGGCAGGTTATTGAGAACAAGGTTTTACCCATTGAAGTTCTTGATCGTGACGACATGATTGAACTTGATGAGGTTTCCAAACAAGACTTAATTAAAGCTGCAACCAGATATAGAGACGGTGATTTAAGTGGGGCTTTGTCAGCAGCATGTGGGGCGGTTGATAGCCTAACGGTTAAAATATATCAAAAGCATGGGTTGGGAGATGCGGCAAAGGCATCATTTCAAGAGCGATGCAAAGTTTCCTTAAATAAGGTGGGCGTGTTTGATGCTGTAAATCAAGAGCTTCGTGATATTGAATGGAAAGTGTCTGGTTTAGTTCCGTTTCGAAAAAATTTCGAAGGTGCACTAAATCAGGCTGCATTCATAATGCAAACTCTTCGAGCTAACATGGCTGATGTGCATGGCACAAAGCCTGTTTTCAAACCGCTTGTATTTGATAGTATCAAATGGGCTCAGGTGCTTGTTCGTTTACTTAGCGGACAGTACAGTGCATAACAATCGGCTGCACGGCGACCGCTTTTCCGCTGCTTCGCAGCTCCAAACCGGCGCGTGAGCCGGGCGTTCGGCATAAAAAATGGAGAAATTGAATGGGTCAATGGTTAGATAGATTTGATAATCACCCAGTTCACGGTCAGATTCAATCTTTCGAGCAACTTATCGCTTCAGCGGAAGGGATTGTTGATGAAATAGAAGACACTAATGCCATAGAAAGTTACGAAAGATTAAAGTTAATACTGGATGCAATAAAATCCAAATTTGATAGCATCGACCCTTTGCTGTTCCCGGCGGCACCTCTACAGAATCTCAACAATCAAATAAGGCAGGTTGTGTCAGAAATTAATGCTTTCAATAGCAATGGAAACGTAGGCCACCTAACGAATGCAAATAATCATGCAGACAATGTTCTTGTAAACTTGTCAAATATAGTCTCGCCTAGTTTGCCACGTGACATTGATGGAATTAGGGAATCTGTAACTTCTTTTAGAAGATCAGCAGGACAATTTATAAGAAATCTTGAAGTAGAACATAATGATTTAGCAGCTAAATATGAAGCCATTTCTCAGCAATTTGAAGGCATAACGGCAGAAATCAACACACAAAAAGGACGGCTAGATACAGCTATTACTCAATTTCAACAACAATTTTCAGAGGCAGAAGACAGAAGAAGAGAGCAATTTGAACAAGCAAAAGATAAACGTAAGGAAGACTACGAAACTCTTGTTGGAGATATTGAAGAGTCATTTAATTCCAACTTGGAAAAGTTACAGGAGAAGTTCCAATCGCTCCTAGATGCCGTCAAAGAAAGCAGAGACAAGGCCCATAAAGAACTGACACTTTCGGCGGAAGAAATAATTAAGCAAATCGAAAAACAAAAAGAAAAGGCCTCAGAGTTAGTGACAATAATAACTAACTCTGGAATGGTTGGTGGCTATCAAACCGTTGCAAATAAGGCAAAAACATCGTCAATAATTTGGCAAGTCATAGCAGTTCTTTCATTTCTTGGTTTAATAGCATTCGCTATAGTCGCATTCAAAGCAACATTCTCAGAAACTTTGCACTGGGGAAAGGTCGGGGCCAGGGTATTCGTTGCTATTACTTTTGGTATCTTAGCTGCATATGCTGCTCGGCAGGCTGATAAGCATGAAGAAGCTGAAAGAAAAAATAGAAAAATGGAACTAGAACTTGCTGCTATAGACCCTTATCTTTCAGAGTTGCCTGTTGAAACACGTCATAAAATAAAAGAGGAATTGGCTTCACGGCTTTTTGCGCAGAGTGAAAATTCGACAGTGATTAATGGGTCAAAGACATCCGGGTCAATAGTTGACCTATTGCGAATGGCTCTTGAATCCATTGACAATCTATCAAAGAAAAGTGGTTCGTGATAATCGGCTTTGCCGAACAAGTCATTCCACTGGATTTCGCAAACAGCGCGAAACCAGTGAATTCAACGTTGTTGCCGGACGCTTCGCGCCGGCAACATCGGCCCGCGGATACCATCCGCTTGTTGCTCGGCGTGAAGAGCCTCACAACAAGCGGATCGAGCGGGTGTCCACTGGTTCAAGTAAACTTGCCCCCGCGGCCACCGCTCATCCGCGGGCCGTTATACGCAAGGAGCACCTATGAAAGATTCAACTCGAGCAAAAGTCGCAGCCGCCGTCGGAGCTGCATATAAGAAAAAGAGTGTATCGTCAGTCTACGACTATTCTACAGGTTCACATAAGAGCATATCGGCAAAAGTGGAAAATGGAACACTTTCTGGCTTTGATTATGGTAGTTCAAGTCACTTCTCTGGTGGTAGTAATGATAAATTGGACTTTTACGATTATGAGACATCTTCTCATGTCCAGTTAAAGTTGGAAGGCAGTAAGTTTTCTGGTTACGACTATCACAGCAGTAATCATTTTTCAGGCAATATCAATGGGAGTTTTGTTTCCATATATGATTATGAAACTGGGCAACACTATAACTTTAGCGTATAACAAGTCGTTAAATAAAGGCAAATAACAGTTTGCTTTTGCTCCTGCGTCGCTAATTTTAGCCAACATATTATTTGTCTCTTAACGATGTGTTAGGCGTGTAGGAAAAAGGCGATGAATCTTCCAAATGATATTGATAGCTTGAGAGAGCGAATTCAGAAGATCCTTGACCCCATTGCATCAGCGTCAGATAGATGTGCCAAGGCTGTGAAGGATTTCCTATTTACAGCTAACCGAACAGATGCCGGGAGGAGCTTGCCTCCATATTATCTGGTTTATTTTCTATTTGTGGATTTACTCGGTTATAAAAACCTAGGTCAATTTGAGAAAGTCGCATGGTCAGTACCAATTGAGTATAACGGGACAGCCTATCTTCTAGAACACAGAAAAATGGGGATGGGTTTATTTGCTGCGGATAAGGAAAACCAAGAAGGTGAATGCCAAGAAATTGTAAGGAAGATAAAAAAAGCGGCAAAAGCAGCCCAACCGTATTTCGAGTGGCATGCGAATGAAGCTGCAAAACAATCAAAATTAAATGTTTTGAATCACAGCATGAGATTGCATGATAGATATACGTTTCTATTAATGGAGTATAAGAAAAAGCTAGAAGAGGCAATTTCTAGGAAGGACGAAAGAATAAAGACGCAGCATTCTGAACGCTCTTGGAGTGTTCGTATGCCATATTATGAACTGAAGAAGGAATCAGAATGGTTGGCGCTTTCAGCAATTGATGCGTTTTACAGTTTTACTGAGCATGTCTTTATCCATGCTGCAATTTTGAAAGGTCATTTGTTGACAGGCGAGGATGTAGCAAATTTAGCAGACAAAGATTGGGCATCAAAATTCAAAGCATGTCTTGATGTTCAGGACAATTCGGTAAAGCCGCACTATGACAGATTAGTCGTGATCAAAAGGCAAATAAGAAACTACATGACTCATGGGGCATTTGGTAAGAACGGTGAAGCTTTTGAAATCCATTCTGGAGCGGGAGCAGTTCCATTGCTTATGCCGCATCAGAAAGGAAGTTCTCGCTTCTCAATGCAAGGCGGAACTGAGTTCCAGGAAGAAGAAGCAATAAGCGCTATTGAAGAGTTTATGCAGTTCTATTGGGAGTCAAACGATTTTCCGGAAGTAATTTATGTTAAAAGCACACTGCCAAGTATTCTCACGTACGCATCAGACTCCACATATCGAGATGCTATGGCCTCGACAGCGGATATGGAGAGCTTTGTTGACTACCTAATAGGAGTGTATGATTGTACCGGAAATATGGATTGGTAAAAAATCGCCTAACAAGGCAAACGCACTCGGAGGCCAAAAGCGCCGTTCGTCCCTTGCTCTGCTTTTGGCCTCCGGTGATTTGCAGCGTTGTTGCCGGACGCTTGTTGCTCGGCGCAAAGAGCCTCACAACAAGCGGATCGAGCGGATGTCCACAAGTCCAAGTAAACTTGTCCCTGCGGCCACCGCTCATCCGCGGGCCGTTAGCCATACGAAAAGTACTCCGCATTGGTCCTGCTACAGACTTGAGGAGTCGGAATTAAGCCACTATAATGACAAGCAACCACGAGGAGTGGATGAGCAATATTCGCAGGAGCCATGATGATGAGTTTAAACGTAGCGTCGTAATGTGGCCAAATAATTGTAGTACGATTTTGTATTTCGATGAAATTATGGTGGTATGTACAGAGATTGTATCTATTTCGCGGTGTTGATTGAGACGTCAAAACTACTTTGTTTTTCCAGATAAAGGAAATCATCCCTTACCAACGAGTAGCGTAGAATCAGAGTCTCGCAAAGAGCGATTCTTCCCTGCGGGCACCGTTGTCTGTAAATCGTTATTATGTAGGAGATAATAAAAGTGCCATATGATTTAACCAAAAGACTTGTTGTTGGATTATCTTCAAGCGCATTATTCGATTTGCAAAATTCTGATAAAATTTTCAGGGAACAAGGTGAAGAAGTTTATAGGAATTATCAGAGAACAAAACAGGATAGTCCTCTTCAAAGAGGGGTAGCTTTTCCGTTTGTACGACGTATATTGAAGTTAAATATGTTACGACCTAAAGATCCTCTAGTGGAAGTTATTTTGCTTTCACGCAATGATCCTGATACAGGTTTACGGGTAATGAATTCAATAGAGCATTACGAACTAGGAATTACGAGAGCAGTATTTCTTCAAGGAAAATCTCCTTATATTTATATACCAGCATTCGATATTGATCTGTTTCTGTCCGCAAACTACCAAGATGTTCGTCAAGCTGTTCTTGCCGGTTACCCAGCAGGACAAATCCTTAAGGGAGACATTACAGACGACATTAATGATTTGGAACTAAGGATTGCTTTTGACTTTGATGGCGTGATTGCGGACGATGAAGCTGAAGGTATCTATCAAAATTCAGGTCAGATAGAAGATTTCTATGCACATGAATTAGAATTAGTAGATGTGCCGCATAACCCAGGTCCATTAAAAAAATTTTTGCAACGGATATCTGATATACAAAAACTTGAATCTAAAAAGAAAAACGAAGATTCAACATATTCACCTATGTTGAATATTTCTATTGTAACTGCACGAAATGCTCCTTCGCATAAACGTGTAATTAATACAATGCGAACGTGGGATATTTATGTGAATGAAGCATTCTTTATGGGCGGTGTAGAAAAGTCGAAAGTTCTAAATATACTTAAGCCTCATATATTCTTTGATGATCAAAAACTACATTTAAAACCTTCATCTTCTGTGTTGCCTTCAGTTTATATACCGTTTGGAGTTGTAAATAAATAAAAATAATTGATCATGTAAAAATTGAGTGGAAATCCAGTTGAACCATCCATCTGACAACAACTACCAAACTATGGTAATAACGCTGGACAGTTCGGAGATTCCCAAAATTTGCCAGCCTCTGACATCGATATTATACTGAAAAAAGCTTGCTTTGGATTTTATTTTTTATTATACATTTTGAAGAATTACGAGGAATCAGCATCGTCCTAATTTTGGGACAATTTTGGGACAATTTTGGGACACTCAAGATTAAAATTCAGTTATATCGAGTTATATTGTATTAACGTTAGTTATTGTTTTTAAAAGATAATTTTTTTTAACTGGCCTTTTGTTTTGATCCTGGGGCTGACTACGAATCAGAGGGTCGTAGGTTCGAATCCTGCCGGGCGCACCAGCAAATAAAAGGGGTTAGATGAAAATCTAACCCCTTTTTTGTGTCTGATGGCCTTTTTGGGACAATGTGGGGACAACGGCCTTCTCCTGGGACAACCAAGCTACACTGGAGGAACCCATGGCGACATTCACCAAACGCGGCAAAGGACAATGGCAAGTCAAAATTCGACGGAAAGGCTGTCCGTTGCAAACAAAAACATTTGAGACAAAAGGTGATGCTGAAGCTTGGGCAAGAGAGATCGAGTCCGAGATGGATCGTATATGCAACGAAAATGAGTACAATTTTCACCAAAAGCATTATATCATGCACGAGCGGGCATATTCTTCCGCATTTTTTGAATGCGGAAGAATATGCGAGTGAGATGCGGAAGAATATTAGAAAAATGTCGGCGACGATGCCGAAGGGAAGGGGGTATCCTGGGAGATGGGTTTACCAAAAATTTTGGAATCCAAAAATATGACGGGCAAGAGTAAATCGAGGATAGCCTCTGCGAAAAAATCATCCTCATGAAATTTTCGCAAAATCACATTTTTTGCCGATTTTTCATCAAAAAAATCTCAAAGAGGGGGTTGTGTCATATAAGGGGGTGATGCTATAGGGTCAAATTACAAAAAAGTGATGGTTGACAGCATATTCTCTTATTATTTGAAAAGCATCAAAGCTCATGGTAATATTATTCGTCCACTTTTCTAGGTTAATTTCGTGATAGAATCTCGGCTCAAATTTCATCAAGTCTGCAGCAAAAACAATTTTTCCAGACACAGTGAAAATGAATATAAATAAATTATATCGTTCTTAAAAAAAATAAAAATGGTGAGTTCGCTATGGATAACGAAAGTGATAAAGAAAAACTGAAAAAATTACTTATATTGCTAGGTATATTTTTATCTCCATTTTTAGTATCATCTTTTTTAGGAATAGAAAGTAGAAAGATAGAAAATCCAAACGATACAGGACTCTTTTATGAAGAATTCGAAAATAAAGGTTTAAAAAAAGAGAACACTAGACACAGAAGACTAAGCATAGAAGATAATTCGTATCCGTATAGCAATAATAACGATTTATCAAAAAAAGATGTTATTGATAAATTGACAACATATGCAGTAATTTTAGGAAGAGCTTCGGGATGCGGAATCGATACTCAATATGAATCTCATAGGGTCGGCAAGTGGATTGACAGGCAATTTCCTCCTGGATCTGCGGAACACAAAACATACCTTTCTATATACATAAGTGGCACTGCATTTCATGCTCGAGAACAGGCAATGGGAAACTCTCCAGATACTTGTCAAGAAGTAAGTCGAGCTCTCGCAAGGATACATTTGCCATAAAAACAATTTTGTGACAATAAAATCGAGCCTTTGTGGAGATAAAAACTTTGACCTTCGTAGTTAAGCACTGAAAACCAACGGCAGAATTCTCTGCGAAATCGTAGAAAATCTTCATAAAATCAAAGCAGTACCCGCGAATATCCGCAACAAAATTTTGGAAATGATTCAAGAAAATATGAATAGTTTTACCAGCGAAAAAACGTTTATTATCAATAAAAACATGCATTTAATTGCTAACGCTTAACCCCGAAAGTCGAGTATAAAAATAATCATCTAAAAATAGAGAAGGAATCAGATTACTCGATTGTATTTTATAGAATTAGAAAATGTACTTATTCTAAAGGCCATGAATATTTTGGATTTTATCTTAGTCTCAATTCTTCTAAAAGATTTTTAAAACAACTAAATAAATACTATTAATGTTTCATCTTGTTATCGAATAGAAAAGTACAACCATCTTTCCTGCCTTTGCAGGATAATGGATTCACTCCGACTCATCAAATCTGTAGCAGTGTCAAATCTTGATAGCATGCCAAATTCAGAGTTGTCATGTTAGAAATTACCTACATCTGATTTTATATTGCCAATGGCATGGTTTCCTAGATTTATCAGGAACCACATGATAGCTTGTTGTGCTCTTAAAAGGAGGAGGTTTTGTATGGATCTGGATAAATTGCCCAAAGAATTAATTGAGGATTTCTTTCCTGATGGTTTTTCGTTAAAAGATGAGGCTAATGCAATAACTGCATATTGTTTTCGAAATGGCATGATAGAAGACCTTCATGCTGGAGAAGCCTCAGACCTTTTGAAAGATAAATCAATAAGCAGGATCTCAAATGAAGAAATGAAACAATTGATGATTGAGGCGAGCAATAAAGTTTATGGTTTGCTTAAGCTTAAAAAATTTGAACCTGAAAAATATGATTTAATGATAAAAAGCTATGGCTTAATGTATTGTCGAAACTGGAATCGTTAAGAAAGAATTTCTGCAATGCAAGAGCATAACAAGTAGGTGTTACAATATTAACGAAATATAACATAATATCACGATAAACCAATTGACAGGATACTAAAAACAGATTCGATTATCGCAATGTTAATGCCAGCTGAATAGATATGACTAAAGAATATGACGTTAGTGGCGAAAGATATACATACGAAATTCTCTGGTCTTGTTGCCAGAGACAGATTGAACTGGCCGAGAAAATACCGGATGGTAAAATATATTTTTGGCTCACGTCTATGAGTATGGCTTATTTTGCTTATGAAGCTTATCTTAATCACGCGCTCCACAAAGTTGCTCCAGACATATACGAACACGAGAGGACCTACTTCACGGGTAAAGATTATTACGGAACTCCAGGAAAACTCAAAAAGCTCTCAGAATTATCGTCATTAAACTTTCCCGATGCTGAGACCTTATCAGAGTATTAAAGTGCTTTAAAAACTGCGAGCATCAGTAGCTCATGGCAAACCTGATCCATTCGAAGTGAGAGTTAAACATAAATCGGGCGAACACCCTGAAGCTATATCAAGTAGTTTTGAAAAAATTGTTTCAAAAAAGAATGCAAAAAAATGCATTAGCGATCTTAAAGAGTTTATCAAATGGCTGAATGACGGTTTGGTTAATAAGTTCGGTAGTGAAGGGCCACTACGACACCCCTTAAGCGGATTTTTAGGACATTCAAATGCAGATTTTGTGGAATAATCTTAACAAAGCTATTAACTTGAACGTATTACGCTGCGCTTCAAACGTTAAATTATGGTGGCGTTATGCAATTAAATAAAAATCAATATGTGTCGTGGTAAACAATTGAAATACTGAATTACAAAAATTTCTTTAGTTAAAAAAGCAATTATTTCAGAAGAGGCGACAACTTCCCTGACACAGGGGTACGGGTGAGCTTCCCCCCTATAAATCGGGGATAAGATAGAACAGGAGCCGTGTACGAGGCCTGTACGCACGGTTCTGTGAGAGGGGTGAAGCAGAGTTGATCACTCTGCTTCACCCTACTCGATTGTCTGATGGCCCTTATGGGACAATGTGGGGACAACGGTCTTTGCCGGCATCCTCAAAAGGGTACAATGCTTTCGTTGGTACTGGCGTGTCCCTGACGATTTTTCATGACTGCGCTTTCCGAGGTGTTGGCATAACAATATCTGCACAGGTGCGGGCAGGTATTGTACATGCCGATGTCCTTGCTGACAATGCACCCGCATTCCTTTCGTTGTCCCTTGTCTTTCATGTATTCCCATTCCATTTTGCCGAACAGGGCAGGACGGGCTCCCAGGAACGCCATCAGTTTCCTGTCCTCGGAAAACAGGCGCACCATGAGCCGATCATCAATGCATCGGCCGTGTTCCACTCCCCAGGGGCTCAAATCAATGGATTCCCCGCAGGTGGTCAGTTCCAGTCCCCATTCGCGGTTCATGATCTGAAGTTCCCGGGCAAAGGTCTGCATGGTCTCGGAAGAAAAATCCTGCCAGCCCACATCACACCTGTTCAGATTTGACTGCAAAAACTCTCTACAATAACGAAAAATTACTACCTATACTATTTACAAAATATACAAAATTTAGTATATATTATCGAAATTAA